>JARKQF010000286.1 GCA_029973975.1 Paludibacter sp. | reverse complement strand
TGCGCCAGGCCACGTCGCGCCGCAGACTCAGAAAACGGTTTAAAAAATCATATTTGCCGGTGATGGTGGAAAAAATCTCTTTCACCATGCGGATGCGTTCGGCGTCGGAAACATCTTTTACCTGAGGATATTTGTCGGGGGCGGATTTTCCCATAAAAAGTCATTTGTCCTTGTTTTGAGACCTGAAAAAACGCATAAAACCACTTTTGTCATCCCTGCAAAATCAGGAATCAAGTAAAAAATGGTTTTGGTTCCCCGCCTTCGCGGGGACGACGCCTGGATTCCGGGCCACCCGGTATACGCCCGGCTGCGAGCCCGGAATGATGAACATGGAGGTTGTTCAAAGTTCTTGTTTTGCTGCTGCGGGTTTATCAGCGATGACGGGCAAATGCAATGAAAAAACCGTCGTCATGCCGGACTTGATCCGTATTCAGCAATTTAATTTAGATGGATACCGGCCTGCGAGACTGAGTCGTAAAGAATTTTTGTATGGAACAAGGGGTTGCAACCCCTTGTTCTGTTATTAGGTCATTCTATCTTATTAACAACCCCGCCGTCCTCCGGTAGAAGACGACGGGGTTTATCCGGTTTATACCGTTTTAATCGACGCCGGTAAAGCCGGCGTCGAGACTTGAATTGCCCTTACCCCGCTTTAATCGGAACTTTTGTTCCTTTGGCTTTGGCTGTCTGACTCTTCGGAATCGTGATATTGAGGACGCCGTTTTTGAAATTGGCTTCGGCCTTATCCGATTCGATTTCCTCGGTCAAAGGAATTACCCGATTGAAGGAACCGTAAGAACGTTCCATGTAGTAATAGTTTTTTCCTTTATCTTCCTTCTCTTCTTTCTTTTCCCCCTTGATGGTGACGACGTTATCAGTTACCGTTACTTCAACATCTTTTTCTTCCACACCGGGAAGTTCAGCTTTGATGATGAATTCCTTTTCGCTTTCTTTTACATCAACCGTCGGCATAAAACTGACCTCGCCGCTCCGGTAAAATCCGCGTGGAACAATATCAAAACCACGGAAGAAATCATCGAACAAACTATTCATTTCACTTTGTAAAGAATAGAAGGGATGATAATCTACGGCTTTACCTTTCCTTTTTACCGTCGGTAATAAATTTTTGACTTTCATAATTATTCCCCTCCTTTTTATGTTCAGGCTGCTTTAATGGTAATTTTCTTCGGTTTCGCTTTCTCCGCTTTCGGCAGTTCCAAACGCAGTACACCGTCCTTTACAGTTGCGCAGATCTTATCACGGTCTATTTCATCAGATAAGGTGAAGGATCTTTCGTAATCGCCGATTTCATATTCGGAATAAACAATGCTTCTGTCTTTTTCTTCATCAATGTTCACATGACCGGAAATTGTCAGATTATTTTTCTCCAATTCTACTTCAACGCTCTTCTCATCTACTCCGGGCATATCCGCAATCAAAAATATAGCTTCTTTAGTTTCATAAATATCCACACGCGGCACGAAAGTTTTAACATTACGAATTCTTTCACCGGCTGATACGTTTTCTGTCTTCTGCAGGCCTTTATCGGACATTGTTAATCGACCTCCTTTATGGTTCGTTTATTTTAATCTTCTTGGGCTTACTCTCTTCCAGGCGCGGCAGCGTGATGCTCAGGATGCCTTTTTCATAGTGCGCAGCTACTTTTTTCGGGTCAACGGGAAAAGACAACTGGATTTTCCGTTTGAAACCACTGCGGTCTCTTTCCTGCCGCAGATAGGTTTCACCCTCTTTAAGGGTTTCAATCTCGTTTGTTCCCGACAATGTTAAAATGTCACCGGTAACTTCAATATCAATTTTTTCCACATCTATTCCTGGCAACTCTGCGGTCACGACAGCGCTTTCATTGTTTTCCCAGATGTTAATCGCGGGATACTCCTGCGGCGCTCTTTGTTCGGCATTAGAAAAGAGCCTGTTTATTTCCCGCTGCAGATGAATCAAATCTGGAGCGACATCGGGGAATCTTCTAAATCTCCATAGCGTGGGTGTAAACATAAAACTTTCTCCTTTCCATCAATGTTTTTTTATAAGCATTTGCTATCATTATTTATTTTCCCTTATTTAAAAAAATATATTTATCAAAACTTCGTTGTCAAGATTTGTCCTTGCAGGAAATATGACATTTATAAAAAAAGGAAAAATGATGAGAAAATTCCACCTGCTGCCCTTGACAGGGAATAGGTGCGTAAATATATTAGTGCCACTTTACAAGGGGATATTAATAGAATAATTATAGGTAAGTATGGAAGATCACATAATAAAAATTTTCAAAGAGAGCAACCGCGTCAAAGAGGCCTTCGTTAATGAAAACTTAAGCCGTCTGGTCGAGGTTGTCGAGGTCGTGACCGCCGCTTTGAAAGCAGGCAACAAAATTCTGCTCTTCGGCAACGGCGGGTCGGCGGCGGACGCGCAGCATCTGGCCGCTGAGTTTGTAAATCGTTTTGTGATCGAAAGGCCGCCGCTTCCGGCAATAGCATTGACCACCGACAGCTCGGTTATTACCAGCATTGGTAATGATTATGATTTTTCGGAAGTATTCAGCAAACAGATCAGAGCTATCGGCCAGGAAGGGGACATTGCCTGGGGCATCAGCACCAGCGGCAATTCC
>JARKQF010000248.1 GCA_029973975.1 Paludibacter sp. | reverse complement strand
GGATTTGCCTGATCCACATTGTCAAGAACCATAGCAAAAACGCCATTCCTCCTGGTGGTTCCTCCACTTATCGAAACTGCCAATGTATTGCTTGTTGCCGCATCCAGACCTATTTCATCCAAATAATATAATTGAGTATGTTGGCGGATTGAACTTGACATATCCCCTTCGACAGGAATAAGGGTTTGCCCCCCGTAGGTAACGGCAACACTCCGGCTACCACTGGTAGTCCTGGAAGTTGCAACCCCAACTACGAGTAAACGGTGGGAGTCACTTCCTGTGGAAACCGTATATGTCAGGTTACCCGGGCTGGAAGTTCCGTTATATAAATCAGACCATCCGCTAAGTGTTGTGACCTGTCCTGTGACAGCAGTAGGAATTAAAAAGCAGAGTAGTGTAAATACTACTGATAAATGACGAAAACAAGAAAATAATTTAGGTGCCGATAAGTATTTCATATATTAATTTTGCATTCAAAGGTCGTTAATCACTGCATTGTTTTGTAACCATTCCAAAAATGTCCCTTAAATAACTCAGGCAAAGATAAATATAATTATTTAAATAACAAAAATATTGCGTTTTTGTTCGATTTAAACCATGCTTAGATTTTGACCTGTTAATAACAATAAGAGGATGATTCCACCCACTAAAATCCGGTAATATCCGAATGCCTTAAAACCATATTTTGTAAGAAAACTGATGAAAAATTTTATAGCGGCCATAGCCACAATAAATGCAACCACATTTCCGATTAATAAAGTGGTGAGATTTTCAGTCAACATATTTGTTGATGCCGGGTCCTGAATTAATTGCAGTAATTTGTATCCTGCTGCTGCTGCCATTGTAGGAACAGCCAGGAAAAATGAGAACTCAGCTGCGTTTTTTCTGCTTAGTTTGGTGCTCATACCCCCTACAATGGTAGCCATCGAACGGGAAACGCCCGGAATCATAGCAATACACTGAAAGAACCCAATCTTAAGCGCCCTTTTCCAGTTCATTTCCTGATTTTCATCGGTTTTATTAAACCATTTATCCACAAAAAGCATGAATACACCGCCCAATATGAGCATAATAGCTACTACCCAGATATTTTCAAGTAATGAGTCGATAAAATCCCCTGCCAGAAAACCGATTACTGCCGCAGGTAAAAAAGCAATCAGTAATTTCCAGTAAAAGTCCATGGACTGAAAGAATCTTTTCCAGTACAAAACAATGACCGACAGAATGGCTCCAAACTGGATATTAACTGTAAATGCCTTTACAAAATCAGAACTTTCCATCCCCAATAGATTTTGGGTAATAATCATGTGTCCGGTAGATGATACAGGCAAGAATTCTGTCAGGCCTTCGACAATGGCTATGACAATCGTTTCGAATAAACTCATTTCGATTTGGATTTGAACAGAATGGCAAAAATGATGAATATAAACCCGAAGAATGAAATCATCGGTCCGACTGTTATCCGTCTGTGACTGAAGATATCAGGATTAAACTCCAGTTCGGTTGGCGAACCTGTCATCAGTAAAAAACCGACCACAATAATGATAAATCCGATGGCGATGAGAACCAGATTGGTTTTCCCAAGCGTAAATTTTTCTTTATTTTCCATGTTGTTTTTATAAGTCTCCGGTCTCCAGTCTTCAGACTCCAGACTTCGGACATTAGTATGTTTTAAACTATTAAACTATTAAATTATTAAACTCTTAAACTAAGCACCGTCATTTCGAGCGCAGCGAAGCAACCCCTTGATGTAGCCTCACTAACCACTAAACAAAATACATATCATTTGTCTGCATACGCAAATACCTGCCAACTGCCGAATACGAAGATAAGGCTGTTAAAACGATACCCAATATGATGACAATTCCTGATACCTCAATTAAAGTTGTGGTGTGCAGGGTAAATAAGTTAAGTCCGATGTTGTTTCTGATATACAGTAACATAATAGCAAGCATACCCAACGAAATGAGTGAAGCCAGAAATCCGTTGGTCATTCCCCTGATGATGTAGGGTTTACGGATAAACCAGGGCGTGGCGCCTACCAGTTTCATGGTGTTAATCAGAAATCTGTTGGCATAGATAGACACGCGGATGGTGTTGTTCATCAGCGTAATTGAAATCAGCATCAGCAAAGTGGCAACAGCCAGCAGGATAAAACTGATGCGCGCGATGTTGTCATTCACCATATTTACAATGTCTTTCTGATAGGCTATCCGGTTAATTCCATCGAAAACTTTCAATTTAGATTCTATTATATCCACGCTGTCTTTGTTGGCATAATCAGCTTTCAGTTTGATTTCAAAAGAAGCCATCAGCGGGTTATATCCCAGGTATTTCTCAGGATCATCGCCCATTGTCTTAATATGTTCTTTCAGCGCGTCTTCTTTCGATATGAAATCGACGGATTTTACAAATTTGGATTTTTCCAGGTATTGGTGGATCCTTGTTGTGCCCGATGTGGTTATGTTTTCATTCAGAATTACTGATAAACTGATGTTTTCTCTGATTTGAGTTCCCAGATCACGTGCCACAAAAAGCAGTAGTGAAACCAGTCCGATTAAAAAGAGAACCAGCGACATGCTGATGGTGGACGTAAAGTGTACGTTACCGACACGATATTTACCTTTTTTACTTTCGTCGTTCATAAATACAAATTATTTATAGTTTCTGACTTTCTCCGGTTTTGTATTTCCGGATGAAAAATAATGCGATACATGCAATCAGCAGCAGAGAAGATATCAATGCGATTGTATTACCCATATTGTACGATTTGGGTTCGAATCTGAACTCAATCTGGTAATTACCGGCTTTCAACTGCATAGCCCGAAGCAGATAATTTACCCTGAAATAGGGCGCTTCTTCTCCATTGATATAAGCATGCCATCCTTTGTCATAGAAAATTTCTGAGAATACGGCAACCTGATCGGTTTGAGCGTTGAAGTCATACACCAAATGATTGGGTTTGTATGATTTCAGCCGGATATAATCGGTTTCAGCCGGTATGCCGGCCTGTAATTGCGCGGGTGCCACCGCCTTATCGATTACCAGTTCAGTTTTGGTGTTTATTTTGCCCAGCAACAGCATTTCTTCATCTGCATTTTTAGCTTCCACAATCTTATTCACGAACCAGGCATTGCCGTTGGCATAGGGATTAAGTAGCGGTTGGCTGTTAGGGTCCATGATAATGTATTTCATATTCAGCATATTCAGTATGCCGAGTTGCTGTGAAAGAGAATCGAACTGTTCAAACGAACGTACGGTATAAAATTGCTGAATTTCATTTGTAAGATGCAAATTAATCAGTTCCTGATAACGGCGCAACTTTGCAGCATGATATCCTCCGATGTTTTTGTGAAAATAGGAGGGAGACGCATCATTGAAAATGTTTACAGTCAGATTAAGCACACGGAACTCACTTTTGTCCTGCATGATAAATTTATCTGCTTCTGTTGGTTTGATTAGATTACTGATGTTGCGTTTGCGGCCAAAATTTTCATCGTTCAGGTAACGTTTAGCCACCGGCACTAAGTCAACGAGCATGAGAATTCCCATGGCAGTAATGACTAAGTTTTGTTTCAGTTTGTCTTTCAGATAGAACCAGATAAGAGCAGCGGCGGCTACGATAAATAAAAGCGAACGAAAAGCGTCACCCTGCAACATCGCTTTCCGGTCGGCCGGCAGTGTTTCCGTCAGAAAAGAAAAATCGGCCTGATAAGCATTGGAGAACTGACTTGCGACGTGAGCATCCATTTCAGAAGTGAAATTTCCGGCCAATGAGGGGATTAAAGCAAATAGCAATGAAATGCCTCCGGTGATAGCTGTGCTGATCATCAACGGTTTGAAGAACTTCTTTTTGTCGGCTTGCGGGTTAAGCACTTCCTTAAGTGCCAGCATGGCAATCAGGGTAATACCAAATCCGGCTGCCACCAGGGTCATGGATACCGTGCGGAATTTATTGTAAAGCGGCACATAATCGATGAAGATATCCGTCAGCCATTGGAAGTTTTTTCCCCAGGAAAGCATGACGGTAAGGATAATCATCGGAACTAACCACCAGAGCAGTCTTTTATCTAAGACGAATAACCCGAATACAAACAAGAGCATGACGATTGCGCCGAGATAAACCGGTCCGGATGTGCCGGGCTGTGTGCCCCAATAGGTGCTGAAACGCAGTCCGTCCAT
>JARKQF010000184.1 GCA_029973975.1 Paludibacter sp. | reverse complement strand
ACTCCGCTTCTCTTCAATAGCGCATCAATCGTGGGCTCCTGTCCACGGAATCGTTTGTATAATATCATCGGATGTTCAGTACCACCTCTTTTCAGTATATTTTCATAAAAAGATGTGGCAGTTTCCTTGTTGAAAATTCCTTTTTCAGCAAAGACTGAAAACGCATCTGCGTCCAACACTTCGGCCCATTTGTAGCTGTAATAACCGGCAGCATAACCTCCGGCAAAGATGTGGCTGAATGCAGGACTCATACCGGTATTAGCGACATAAGGGAGAATTTGTGTTCTTGACATAGCAGCTTTTTCCATATCTATAACATCTCCTTCAAACGGAGTTGTCAGGGTATGCCAGGCCATATCGAGGTAACCGAAACTCAACTGACGCAGACAGAAATAGGCGGCATTGAAATTATCGGCTGCCTTGATTTTTTCTATTAATTCAGCCGGAATTTTTTCTCCGGTTTCGTAATGCACAGCAAATTCATCCAGGAATTCTTTTTGGGATGCCCAGTTTTCAAGCATTTGAGAAGGCAGTTCAACAAAATCACGGTATACATTGGTTCCGGAAAGTGATTCGTAGGTACATTCTGACAGCATACCATGTAATGCGTGACCAAATTCATGCAGGAAAGTAGTAACTTCATCGTAAGTCAGCAAAGCTGGTTTGGTTTCTGTGGGACGGGTAAAATTCATCACGATGATAATGTGGGGACGACTGTCTTTTCCTTTTTGCACCCACTGTCCTTTGAATTCATTCATCCAGGCACCCGGACGTTTGCCATCACGGGGATGAAAATCGGTATATAAAACCGATAAAAATTTACCGTTTTTATCTTTTACCTCATAAACATCTACTTCCGGATGATATTTCTGAATATTATCATTTTTAATAAACTGCAAGCCAAATAATCTGGTTGCCAATTCGAACACTCCCTTTTTTACGTGCTCCAGTTCAAAATAAGGCTTTAACAATTCATCATTCAAAGCATATTTTTCGTCTTTGAGTTTTTCGGCATAAAAAGACCAATCCCAGGGCTGTATTTTGAAATAAGCACCCTTGCTATCAGCATAAGCCTGAACAGCTTCTACTTCTTTCACGGCATAAGGATAATAAGCTTTTAAAAGATCATCCAGTAACTTATAAACATTGTCTTTGTTTTCAGCCATACGATGTACCAATACCTGATCCGCATAAGACTTATGACCGAGTAAATTAGCAATTTTCAACCGGGTATTCACTATATTACGGATGATTTCCCGGTTATCATACTCACCACCATTCATACTACGGGTACTATATGCCAGATATAGTTCACGGCGTAAATCCCTGTTTGCTGCATACTTCATGAATGGAATATAGGTTGTTGCTTTCAAATTTAGCAGCCAACCGTCTTTTCCTGCATTTTTTGCATTCATGGCCAACATGTCAAGCACATCCTGCGGCAATCCGGCAAGTAATTCTTTATCAGCAATTAATAAGTTCCAGTTGTTCGTTTCTTTCAGCACATTCTGTCCGAATTGCAGCGTGAGCATACTGAGTTCTTTGGATAATTCACGATAAATAGCTTTATCTGATTCTGAAAGATTAGCTCCATTATCAGCAAAACTATCGTAGGTCTTTTGTAAAAGGCGTGCATCTTCAACATTCAGTTTCAACTGATCACGCATTTCATATACTGCTTTGACTCTTGCAAATAATTTCTCATTAAGGCTGATAGCATTATAGTGTTCAGACATCAGAGGAGATACCTTTTCAGCTATTTCCTGTAATTCATCATTTGTTTCTGCACTCAATAAATTATAAAAAGGCGATGAAACCTGACTCAGCAAATTACCGGCCTGTTCCAATGCCACAATAGTATTTTCAAAAGTCGGTTTTTGCTTGTTATTGGTTATTTTATCAACCTCTGCAAGATGAATCTTCATCGCATGCTCAAACGCAGGAAGATAATGTTTTGTTTCGATTGAATTAAACGGAATTGTTCCATAAGGGGTTTTATACTTTCCAAGTAATGGATTTGCCATAATAGCTGTTACTGTCATCGACATGAGTAAAATTAATATGTTTCGTTTCATTTGGTTTTATTTATTACAATTTTTTGTTTTAATTCTTTATTATCATCCGTTGTTGCTTTAATCATATATAAACCGTCGGACAGCCCCGTTAAATCCACAATGCCTGTACGATATGCGTTGTTGTTTTGCCTCATAATTTCACCATTGAGATTGTATACTTCCCAGTGCTGGATATAGGAATCTTCCAGGCTGATATAAAACACCCCGTTAGATGGATTCGGATATATTTTCAATCGGTCTGTTCCGAACAGAATATTGGTTGTAATCGTTGTTTCCAGATTATATTTAATTTCCATACGATCGGCATTCACAATGGCAATTTCATCATTGAAATAATATGGAATAAAATTTTCGACATATTGTCCGGTTTCACCTCCCCAAAAATTATATTTTGATTCCATTAAATTGGGTTTACCATTTTCTGTACCAATATATTCAATCGTGTATATTTTTCTCCATTGATTATATATCGGTTTATACATTATTTTTTGCAATAATATGCCATTCGAATCATAAATCTGCTCATACATGGTGTTCATTGTCCAAAACAATGTCGTATAATGGGCGTAAAGTTCTTTTATTAGTCTGTTGTTATGGTCATAAACATATTCAATCTTCGTATCATTTTCCCATTTCGAAGTCTGTATGTTCCACTTTTTATGAATCTGACTGGTCATATTACCATTTACTTTGTCATAAAAGTATAAGGTTAAGGACTCGTTTATTTTTGTTTCGTGTATGTTGTTTGTCAAAATTACCGAATCAGGTGATCCACTGTTGTTATACACATAACGTACCATCAACGATGTGTCTGGCTGTAAAGCATTATTACCCGACATTATTGTCTGCCGGATTAATTGTTTTTTCTCATTATAATTGAATGATATACGTTGTGTAATATCGGGATTACCTTTATTCAGTCTGGAGTTTAAAATAGACTCAAGCACTCCGTTTTCATAATTGTAAACAACATCCTTTTCCGCTTTCTCGATACCATCCGTAACCTGGACATACACTTCTTTTTTCTTTTGAATTCCGTTATATTCGGAATTTATCAAATGAATTGTTTTCCACACACCATTTTTCCATACTTGTTCACGTTGGGTGACACATTTATTATCTTCGTATATCCATTCTGTACGGGAAAGTGGAAATATCGTATAGCCGTTCAGATAATATCTGTTTTCCATCGCTTTATTTCGGCTTTCATCATAATAAAACGTATGCCTGAAAACACTGTCTTTTTTATTGATAATAATTTCCCTTATCAATGGTTTATCTTCAGCATAGATACTGCATGTAAACAGAATTGACACAAAAATAATCAATTGTAGAGTTCCTGAATTAAAAGAGGATGGCTTCACAAATTAGCGTGTTATTATTGATACAAAAAAAATCTGCCAAATATAAGTATTTTTTTTTATTCTCAATAATTATTACAAGGTGTTTAACAGCTTTAAACAAAACAACTTGCACAACAAATAAAATATACAAAGCAAAAAGGTTTAACATATCATCCGGATAAACGAAAAATATATTACTTTTGTGTAAATTAACTACTGCCATATTGGTATTTAAAATGTTTTAACCGTGTGTCTTTATTAAATGAAACAAAAATCAAATAAATTAATATACACTCCCTCCATAACAGTTGTCCTGGCTGATCTCTTGTTATTAACGGTTGCTGTGTTAATTGTTCTGGCAGTTACTCCTTTTTCTTCAGATATTCCTTTCCAAAAATATTTTGATTTTACATTCTTTTATTTTGCCTGCTGGTTTATAAGCTCTTACTTGCTTAAGCGTTATACATTGGAACGCTCAAACAGCTATATGAATAATATTTTCAAATTACTTTGGACAATATTAATCGTACAGATTATATTAAGCGCTTTGTTTTTAACTCCTCTCAATACAAGTTATTCTATCTGGATAATTGTAGGCTATTCACTGTTGATGTTTTCTTTGGGTTCAATTTCTTATATCATTCAATTTTCGATCAGTAACGCAGTTGAATATAAGGACATACTTGAATTAAAGAAGGATAAACCAGAAGATTCCAAGATAGTTACTAAGAAACTCGATAAAAGGAGTTCTCAGATTTTAATAGACTCTATCATTGAATATTCAGGCGAAAAAGTGTTTTATTTTATATCCAGGTATCTCGATTTTAATCTGAAAAACAATCTGGTTTCTTTTTCATCTAATTATTTCGATATAAAATCAAAACCTGAAAAAAAATTTACGGGAATTGCCATTTTCAATAAACTGAATAACATCAGAGGTATCAATAAATTGTTCTCCATAGTAAACCATAAGCTTCCCATGGAGGGAACTTTTGTCTGTAATTTTGAACAAAGAAGTACAAGAAAGAAAAGAATTTACGACAAGTATCCCAGAGGTTTGAATTACATCATTTATTTTTTCGATTATCTGACCAGAAGAGTAATCCCGAAGTTTCTTGTCATGGATAAAATTTACTATAATATCACCCGGGGTAAAAACAGAATTTTGTCTAAAACCGAAGTACTTGGCAGATTGGTCTATTGCGGATTTGACATAGTGGAAACCAAGAAGCTGAACGGGATAACTTACGTCATAGCAAAGAAAATAAAAAACCTTGACGTAATTCTGGAAAGTAAACGATATGGCCCATTATTAACATTAAGGAGGCTTGGTAAAAACGGGAAAGTTTTCAATGTCTATAAATTCAGAACCATGTATTCGTATGCAGAATATCTTCAGGCTTATATTTACAGGACCAGTAAACTTCAAAAAGGAGGAAAGTTTAATAAGGATATACGTGTCAATACCATGGGGAAGTTTATGCGTAAATACTGGATTGATGAGTTACCTATGTTTATCAATGTCTTGCGTGGTGAAATGAAACTTGTTGGAGTGCGACCGCTCAGCCAGCATTATTACAGTCTTTATTCTCCGGAATTACAAAAAATGAGGATACGTTACAAACCGGGGTTATTGCCGCCTTTTTATGCCGATTTACCTGAAACACTTGATGAGATTCAGGAATCAGAGTTTCGTTACCTGCAAAGTTGTGAGAAAAATGGTGTTTTTGTAACCGACATGAAATATCTTATTAAAATTTTAAATAATATATTGATAAAGAGAGTTAAGAGTGCTTGAGTCAGTGGTTAATTGGTTTAAGGATAAAAAAAATGTAGCGAATAACTAATAGCGAATAGTGTGGATATTGGTGTCTGGAGACCGAATAATAAATAGTAAATCGCTCAATAGTAAATTGCTTACATATAACTTATATGGCTTATATGGTTTATATGGTTTAAAATTTTATTTTGTGTTTCCTTAGTTTCCTTTTGTGCTTTTTGTGGTTTAAATCACCGTATAAAAAACAGAAAAATGAAAAAAAATTATTTGATTTTTGTATTTCTTTTGATTGGAATGATGAGAAATATAGCTCAGGATATTCCCAAGCATATTTCCTATTACAGAATTTATGAGTTTATAGATGAGTTGGCAACCGATGGCTTGATTGAAATTAATTCTGCTGTTAAACCATATTCCCAACAATTTATAGCAGAACGACTTCAGGAAGTTGCCCTAAAAATAAAAAAATCGGATGCTAAATTACTCTCAAAACGTCAGGTAATGGAGCTGGAGTATTTTCTGAATGAGTTTGCACTCGAACTGGATCGTTTACCGGAAAGTCCGAACTTTTTTTACAAAAACAACAGATCGCTTGCATCCATTCTTCCTCCTGTCATCAGTTATAAAGATGATCGTTTTAAAGCCAGATTAATTCCGATATTGGGTATGCACATCACTGCGAATAAAAATGGCCGTATCGAAAAAAAATGGTTTGGAGCCGAATTTCAGGGGATGATTGGAAAAAACTTTTCAATATACGGAAGTCTTCGCGATATTTCTCATACTGGTGACGGATTGCTATCGAAACCTGCTTTTTTGAATGATGAGCCTGGATATGAATATACGATTAGCACTGATTTCAGTGACTCGCGTGGCGGTATCAAATTTTCCAATGATTATTTATCGATCGGTCTGATTAAAGATAATGTCAGCTGGGGTGATAATTATCATGGCTCCAATATTTTATCCGGAAGAGCCCCTTCTTTCCCTATGATTTATCTTCAGGTTAAACCGGCCAATTGGTTTGAACTGAATTATTTTCATGGATGGTTGGTCTCAAATGTCGTCGATTCAACCAATTATTACGTTCAAAATGACAGTCAGATTTTTTATCGTCCGGCTAACAAATTTATTGCCGCTAATTTACTGACATTTACTCCGGTTAAGAATCTTAAATTATCTGTTGGAAATTCAATTATTTATGGTGAAAGAAATGTGCATCCGGCGTTTTTTATTCCAATCGCTTTTTATAAATCGCTGGATCATGTTATGACCAAAGGCTTGTTAACTGAAAATCAGAATTCTCAGCTATTTATCAATATCAGTTCCCGGAATATTCGTCACCTGCATTTATTCGCTTCTGTTTTTGCGGATGAAATTCAATTTCGACGTTTTAAACCGACAAGTCCGGATAAAAACCCGATTTCATATAAAGTCGGAGCCAATATCTCAAATTTTCCTTTACAAAATCTTTCTGCAACAGTTGAATATACCAAAACTAATATTCTCAATTATAAGCACTCAATACCTACTCTTACGTGGGCATCCAACAGTTATAACCTCGGACATTACATGGGCGATAATGCACAGGAGTTATATGCTTCTTTGCGGTTCAAACCGGCACGGGGACTTGATTTCAACTTATATTATATTGATGCCAAACACGGGAATGAATATGAATATATCAGGCATGGTGAATTCAACGGTATAAAATCGAGTGTAATCAATATTATCAGTAATCCTTCACTTGGCGATGTCATTTGGGCAAATCAAACAATAGGTTTTAATGCTACTTATGAGATTTTCAGAAATTCTTATGCTATCATTAAAGTCGAAAAATCAAACATACAAAGTTTCGATGCTGCTTCTGCACCTGTTTTCGGTGAAGTCAGAATGACTGCACAGGAAGTAATGGATCTTTATACACCAACAATGTTACAGGGCGATAACTTAACTTTTACCGTAGGTTTTAGTTTTGGTTTCTGATGGATCAACCAACTTTGCCGTCGATTTCGGATAGAATATTGTATGCCTGGTTGACAGTTCTCACCATGCTGACTACTACAGAGCGACGATTTTGCTGATCACGTAACTGACATTGCCTTGGATGAGTAGCTATAAACTGAAGGATCTTACCAAAGTTTTCCGACTGGTAATAAGAGGATAAGGGATTTGAAACAAGAAAAGCGGTCATTCTTTCGTTTTTTAACACCAGTCTCTCAATGCCGTATTTGATTGCCAGCCAGCGTAGCCGGACAACCAGCAATAAATTTTTACTTTGTTCCGGTATTTTTCCAAAGCGGTCTTCGATACGTTGCTCAAACTCCAGCAAATCGGTTTCATTGTCGATGTTATCGAGTTCCCGGTACAGGGTAATTCTTTCCGAAACATTTTCGATGTAGTCAGACGAAAACATCAGTTCCATGTCCGTATCAATCTGACAATCTGTAACATAATTGAGCGATGAATTTTCCTTGGCAATTTCTTCCGCGTACAATTCAGAGAACTCTTCATCTTTGAGTTCATGTACCGCTTCATTCAGGATTCTCTGGTATGTTTCATATCCCAGATCGGCAATAAACCCGCTTTGTTCCGCACCTAGCATGTTGCCGGCACCGCGGATATCAAGATCCTGCATGGCAATATTAAAACCACTACCCAGTTCAGAAAAAGTTTCAATGGCGGTGAGTCTTCGACGGGCTTCGGGTGTCAACAGGCTTGTTTCAGGAGCCAGCAGATAACAATAAGCTTTCCGGTTGCTACGCCCTACCCTGCCCCTTAATTGGTGTAGATCACTCAAACCGAATTTATGAGCCGAGTTGATGATGATGGTGTTTACATTCGGAATATCGATGCCAGATTCAATGATAGTTGTGGCCACCAACACATCATATTCATATTCAATAAAATCGACAATGATTTCTTCCAGTTTATCCGGTGGCATCTGACCATGCCCCACTGCCACGCGAACTCCCGGCACTAATTTTTTTATCAGGGCTTCAATCTGATAAATATTCTGAATACGGTTATTGATAAAAAAAACCTGCCCGTTCCGGTTCATTTCCAACTGAATAGCTTCCCTGATTACATCTTCATCGAAGGTATGTACTTCCGTTTGCACCGGGAAACGGTTGGGCGGCGGCGTATTGATGATTGATAAATCGCGGGCACCCATCAATGAAAATTGCAAAGTACGCGGAATCGGGGTAGCTGTCATAGTCATAGTGTCTACATTCACCTTCAGCTCTTTCAGCTTTTCTTTGACTGAAACACCAAAACGTTGTTCCTCATCGATAATCAGCAATCCAAGATCTTTAAATTTAACCGATTTTCCAACGAGTTTATGCGTGCCAATGATAATGTCGACTTCACCTTTCGCTAATTTTTCCAATACTTCCTTACTTTCTTTTGCACCACGGGCACGACTCAGGTACTCAACCGTTACCGGGAAGTCTGATAAACGATTTTTGAATGTGTTATAGTGCTGCAAAGCCAAAACTGTTGTGGGTACCAGCACTGCAACCTGTTTACCGTCAGTTGCCGCTTTGAAAGCCGCTCTGACAGCCACTTCCGTTTTACCGAAACCTACATCACCACAAACCAACCTGTCCATTGGCAGCGTCGATTCCATGTCTTTTTTAATATCTGCCGTCGCTTTTACCTGATCCGGTGTATCTTCGTAAATAAAGGATGCCTCCAATTCCTGTTGCAGGTAACTATCCGGCGTATACTGAAAGCCCTGCTCCGCTTTTCTTTTAGCATATAACTTAATAAGCTCGCGGGCAATATCTTTAACCTTCGATTTGGTTCTTTCTTTTAAACGTTCCCAGGCTCCGGATCCTAATTTATTGATTTTCGGAGCTTCTCCTTCCTTACCTTTATATTTTGAAATACGGTGTAAAGCGTGGATACTAACAAAGATAATATCATCGTCCCGGTAAATCAGCTTTACCATCTCCTGCATCTTACCGTTGACATTTGTCTTTACCAATCCGCCGAAAGTTCCGATTCCATGATCGACATGCACCATGTAGTCTCCAACCTGAAACTGGTTCAGTTCTTTCAGTGTCATGACCACTTTACCCTGTCGGGTCTTGTCGGTTCTTAAACGGTACTTATGAAAACGATCAAATATCTGGTGGTCGGTATAACAGAAAAGAGACAGGTCATGATCGATAAAGCCCTGATGCAGCGTATTTTTTACCGGTTCAAAGATAATATTATCTCCACGGTCTTTGAAAATCGTTTCAATTCTGTCGGTTTGCTTCACACTGTCACTCATGATAAACAGCTGATAACCGTCCATCATGCCTTTTTTCAGGTTGTCGGCAACCAAATCGAAGTTTTTATGAAATACAGGCTGAGGTGCCGTGTTGAAGAGCAGTTCCTGATCTGGTTTAAAATAAATTTTCTCTCCTACTTCGATCTTCTTGAACAAATCAATTTGGGAGATAAAATCATTACCGTTTATGCGCGACTTGTGCAAATCTGTCACAGCAATATCACCTTCATTCGCTTTAATAAGGGCTTCATCATACAACTGATTTATTTTATCCCGAATAAAAGTAGCGTTAGCAAAAGTTAAGACTGTCGATTTATCAATAAATTCAAAGAAAGATACCAACGTAATTGATTTATCTTTCTGTAAATCAGGAATTATCTCAACCTGTTCTACTTTTTCATTCGAAAGTTGACTTTCAATATCAAAGATGCGGATTGAATCTATTTCGTCCCCGAAGAAATCACATCTATAGGGTAATTCGTAGGCAAAAGAAAAAATATCGACAATTCCTCCGCGAATGGAGAATTGTCCGGGTTCATACACAAAATCAACCCGTGAAAAACCATATTCGGTCAGCATTTCCGCCAGAAAATCAATACCGATCGACTCCCCTCTTTTCAACTTCAACATGCGTGTCTGCATGCCGTGTGCTGATACTACCTTTTGAAACAAGGCTTCTGGATAAGTCACCACAACACAGGGCGAATCATGGTTTGCGAGTCTATTTAAGACTTCCGTTCGCAGCACTTCGTTTGAAGCGTCCAGCTGAGCAAGTTTAATGGCTTTTTTATAGGAAGACGGAAAGAAAAACACCTCTGATTCATCGAGGCAACTCTTCAGATCGTGATACGTGTAAGCAGCCTCGTCGGCATCCTCCATGATTATCAAAAAAGGATAGGTCGCCGAACCGGCATTTTTAAAAAGTGAGGCTATTACCAACGGCAATGCCGACCCATTCAAACCGGAAATTTTGATATTTCTTCCGTTCGGGTACAACCAGTTCATCAATGCATTCAGATGCGGGTGACGACTGTAAATATGTAAGAAATCACTAAGAATCAAAGCTTAATGGCAAATTTCTTTAACCGGGCATCCAGCATGTGCGCCGGAATAATTTTCTTGATGCTGTTGGCTACAGCATTCATCATACCTTCCCGCACATAGTCGTGCCTGATAACCAGCGAAATCTCACGAGTGGCTTCCGGATCCACCAATTCTCTGAGGTTATTTTTCTGCTCTGCCGACAATAAATCAATATGTAGTTCAGGAATGACGGTATATCCACCGTTAACATCCACAATTTTAACGAGTGTATCAATACTGCCTGCTTCGTATACCGATGACTGATGAATCTGCTGCTGATTGCAGAAATTAAACACCTGACTACGCAAACAGTGTCCCTCTTCAAGTACCCACAAATTATCCAGTGGCATGTTTTTACTGGAAATGGTTTTGGATTTGTATACCGGTGCAGTTGGCGAAACATAAGCCACGAATTTCTCGTAGTAAAGCGGAACTTCCAGTATTTTAGGATCATTCAGCGGAGTAGACAATATAGCCATGTCAATTTCTGCAATCTGAAGCTTTTGAATAATATCAGCCGTATGTAATTCTGAAACCTTAAGACCTATTTCCTGATAGTCGGTTTTCATGTTGGCAATAAACCTGGGAAGCAGATATGGCGCAACGGTTGGAATCATGCCCAGATTCAACTGTCCGTGCAGAGATCCTTTCTGGGTATTCACATTCTCTTTCAGCTGGTTCACGTGATACAGCACAACCTGCGCCTGATTGATGATTTGCTGTCCTACTTCCGTAGGCACCAACGGGTGTGTCGACCGGTCGAAAATACGGCAATCCAGCTCATCTTCCAGTTTCTGAACCATCGCACTGAGGGTAGGCTGTGTTACGCCGCACATCTCAGCCGCACGTACAAAATGACGTGTTTTATCCAGTGCCAGGATATATTCAAGTTGTTGTAGTGTCATGATGTTAAATTCGATATACCAGTTAATTATTCACTATTCACTTTTAGCTATTCGTTATTCGCTTTCCGCTCTCAGTTCCCGTTTTCCGTTCTCAATCAAAAAATCTTTCTATACGCGTGACAATACGGAATTCCGTTTTTCTTGTCGTAATACTCCTGATGGTAATCTTCCGCTTCCCAGAATTCAGGTGCGGGACGAAGCTGTGTCGCAACCTTATATCCTTTATCAGTAAGTATTTTGATGTATTTCTCAACCATTTTTTTCTGTTCGTCGTTTACATAAAAAACAACCGATTGATATTGTTCTCCGATATCGGGTCCCTGGCCACCCACCTGCTCGAAATCATGGGTTTCGTAATACAACCTGAGCATGGTTTCAAATGAGGTGATTTCAGGATTGAATACTACTTCCACAACTTCCACATGACCGGTAGTACCGGTGCATACTTCTTTATATGTAGGAGCAATAGTATGTCCGCCCATATATCCCACCGTAGTCGATACCACACCGGTAGCTTTCATAAAGTGATATTCGGTTCCCCAAAAACATCCTGAGGCAAAATATGCTTTTTCCATCTGTATGTTGTTTATTTCTTTTTTATTCAATGTTATATATCCCGAAGACACAATCATCAGTAAACTAATTCCAATAATTCCTGATATAACCTTTTTCATGACTTTTTAAAATCGAGCGACAAAGAATTTACGCAATGCCTGACATTTTTCAACGTAAAACCTTCTCCTGTAAAAACATGACCAAGATGTCCGCCGCAGGCTGCACATACAATCTCTGTTCTGCTACCGTCGGCATCCGGCATCCGCTTTACAGCTCCCGGAATTTCATCGTCAAAAGACGGCCAACCGCAATGAGACTCAAATTTATCATCCGATCGATAAAGCGGAGAATCGCACCGGCGACAAACATACACTCCTTTTTCCTTGTGATTCAGGAATTTTCCTGTAAAGGGATATTCAGTCGCTTTGTGAATAATCACAGCTTCCTCATCGGGAGTCAGTTTGTTGAATGTCATGTAATAACCTGAAATATATTATCGTATTCTGTTCAATGATTTAACCAGGGCTTCATCTTTAGCGATAGCCCTGATCGCCATGATACTTAATATAATACCAACCAATGGAAATGCAGCAGGAATTTCCAAATAAAGTGAAGCATCCAATGCTTTACCATATTGCCATAAATAAATAAACATCAGTCCGTAAAAACCAGCCATCAGGATTATATTAGAAATAATCAGACGAATCTGAAGCAATCTTTTTTTAAACAAAAATACTGTTATCAGTGAAATCAGCGGTACTATTGCCATTAAAGCTGTTAACGTCCAGATATTAGCCAACCTGATATCACCGGATGTATTCATTTCAAATAATCCTCGATAACTCATTTCATAAATTGCTGCCTGTTCTGCATTTTGCAGTCCTGCAAACGGTGAAAAAAAAGTTACAGTTGTCACAATAACAACAAGCAACAAGTATAAAGTCTGAATTCTTTGTATCATTATTTTCAAGAAAAATTAATATTGATCCTTCCGGAACTTATTTCTTCCACTTATTATCGCGGACAGCATATATACGTTCGATGATATCAACAACCTTCATTCCTTCGAGCAAATTTGTTTTGATATCTCCGTCACCCATCAGTTTCTCTACTACATTTTCGATTACATAATGATGATTCTGAGCCGAACCTTTGTATTTTCCATAATCGTTGGGTGGATTTGAAGCGGGAAGTTCAGGCATTTCATAATCCTTGATATGGCAATAAACCACTTCATTCATATATTGTCCGGCAACCTTAACAGTCCCTTTAGATCCTATGATGGTTATGGCGCTCTCGAAATTTGTATCCCAAACTGCAGTTGAGTAGTTTAAACAACCTATTCCTCCACCTTCAACAAAATTGAAAGTAACGATACCACTATCTTCAAAATCAGTAAGATGCTGATGGTTGAAATCTGCAAAACTTCCGTTTATATTGGTGATATCACCGAATAACCAATACATGATATCAATAAAGTGCGAAAACTGGGTAAATAATGTTCCTCCATCTAACTTGGCATCTCCATGCCAGCTTCCGGCTTTATAATAATGCTCGTCGCGGTTCCAGTAGCAATCCAGCTTAACCATGTAAATATCACCCAGCACCTGATCATCAATAATTTGTTTTAACCATACGGATGGCGGAGAATAGCGGTTCTGCATCACACTGAACACATGTCTGGACATTTTAAGTGACTTATACAATATTTTCTCAGCATCAGCTTTCGTCAACGCAATGGGTTTTTCGAGTACAACATGTTTTTTGGCTTCCAGCGCTCTGATGGCATATTCGGCATGGAATCCATTGGGTGTACAGATATTGATCACATCAAAATCGAGACCCGACTGAATTAATTCATCAAAAGATTGAAAAAACTGCTCTTCAATATTATCCAATCCCAGTTCCTGAGGGGATAAAACATCACATACGGCAACCAATTCTGTATCCGGATTTCTGCGAATCATTTCAGCATGTCTTTTTCCAATGTGCCCCTGCCCTACAACTGCAAACTTGATCATATAAAATTCTGATTTAAAGTATATTAATTAATTCTTTTAACTGTGTCGTTTTCAAACAGATACTTTTGTTTCGTTTCGGGACATTCAGCAATACCATGGTGATTGAATTGCAAACGATGTCCATACTCACTTACCCAGCCTGTTTGTTTGGCCGGGTTACCTACAACAAGTGCATAAGCCTTAACTGGTTTAGTTACCACCGATCCGGCTCCTATCAGGGCGTATTCACCAATTTCATTACCACAAACAATGGTTGCGTTTGCGCCTATACTTGCACCTTTACGCACAATCGTTGTTTTGTATTCATCCCGCCGGTTCACGTGACTACGCGGATTCACAACATTCGTAAAAACCATCGATGGTCCCAGAAAAACATCATCTTCACAAATCACTCCGGTATAAACCGATACATTGTTTTGAATTTTCACATTGCGACCCAATTTCACACCGGGTGAAACAACCACATTCTGACCTATATTACATACTTCTCCGATTTCACATCCATTCATAATATGTGAAAAATGCCATATTTTGGTACCTTTGCCGATACTGCAACCGGAATCAATAACAGCTGTTTCGTGTGCAAAAAAATCGCTCATAAAAATTCAATCAGATTATTTGTTATATACCGAATCTGTTCATCATCCATCTCTGTATGAATGGGTAAGGACAAAACACAAGCTGCTAATTGTTCAGCAACCGGGAAGTCTCCTTGTCTGTATCTTTCGTCTTTGTATGCTTTCTGCATGTGAAGAGGTACCGGATAATATACCATAGACGGGATTCCTTTCGATTGCAGGTGTTTTTGCAATGCCGTCCGGTCAATATCTTTTAATTTCAACGTATATTGATGAAACACATGAGTTGAAGATGGATTTCGTCCGGGAATCATCAGATTTTCATATCCCGAAAATGCTTTATCATAAGCTGCTGCAACATATTGTCTTGCCTGAATATAAGAATCCAGATGTTCCAGTTTAACATCCAGAATAGCAGCCTGAATACTATCTAATCGTGAATTAACTCCAACATAATCATGATGATATCTCACTTCCATACCATGATTGGCCACAGCGCGCATCCTGACAGCCAATGCATCGTCATTGGTGAAAATTGCACCTCCGTCTCCATAACATCCCAGATTCTTGGAAGGAAAGAACGACGTGCAGCCAATGTGCCCCATACATCCTGATTGAGCGGTTGAACCATCGGTAAAAGTATAAAGAGCTCCAATTGACTGGCAGGCATCTTCGATGACATACAGATTATGTTTGCGGGCAAGTTCCATAATAGCGTCCATATCAGCATGCTGACCAAACAGATGAACCGGAATGATGGCTTTTGTTTTAGAAGTTATCGCTTTTTCGAGGGCGTTAATAGAAATATTGAACGTTTCAAAATCAACGTCTACCAGAACCGGCGTGAGTCCAAGTAAAGCAACCACTTCAGCAGTTGCAATAAAGGTAAATGTAGGTGTTATGACCTCATCTCCCGGTTTCAATCCCAGTGCCATGAGTGCGATTTGCAGCGCATCTGTTCCATTCCCGACAGGAATGACATGTTTTACACCCAGATAATTTTCCAGGTGATGCTGAAATTCAGTCACTTTACCTCCTTTTATAAAAGTGGTAGAGTCGATAACTTCCTGAATTCCGGCGTTAATTTCCTGTTTTATTTTCTGATACTGGCCTTTCAGGTCGACCATTTGAATGTCAGTTGTCATTTTCTTCCAGTAAAAACTCTACTTCTTCAGGTTGAATCCTGATGTTAGAAATATAAGGTTTGTTATTGATTATTTTTAATCTCTTCTTTTTTAAATCTCCTTTTCTGATTTCGTTGAAATCGATAACAACATGTATGTCGCTGTTTTGAAAAGAATTAAAGTTTTGTACACTGATATTAAAAATCACCTTTACTTCTGCAGGAAAGGAAATGATGGAAATATTATCCGGGTTATTGATGATCTGAACAGGTAAACTGACTGTTTTTTCAGTGAACATCTCCGCGCAGGCTTTCACCTTTATCTTATCGACTGAATATTGAACGGATTTGATGGGTTTAATCGAAATAAAACGGATAATGGTATCCTTCAAATTCTTGATTTCCAGTTTCTCCGTATGTAACTCGGTCAGTTTATTAAGTATGATACGCGGACCATATACTTCCACTTCCTCCGGAATAATTTCAATAGGACTGCAAAACATGTACTGACTTTCCAGACTGATTTCACTGTTTAATCTGACAGGAAGTTTTTTTGAATATAGCCTTACATAAGTTGTGTTGATATTTTCGGGACTAATCAATAAAATTGAAGTTGAAGGCAGTAGCCTTTCGGAAGCCGAAGACAACAACTGTAGGTTGGAAATAGTGAAACTTCCCTTTTCTGAATTACCTTCCTCAAATTTTACCCTGACCGGTTCCGGTTTTTTTCGCATATAAGTCCATAAATTTACACCTAAATCTTTGACTTTAATCGTAACCTCAGCAGGTAATTCCTTTTCAAACATAAGGTTTTTAGGCACATCAGTGTATTCCAGCGGAATTGAAATTGTCAGCTCTCTTTCTTTATTCAGGGCGTTTACAAACCAAAACGTAGCAGAAAGCAACAAAAACGCCAAGAAGCTTAAAACATCTTTTGAAACAAAGAATGATTTAAGCTTCAGGGCAAATTGAATTAATTTCCTTCTGCTGTAATCAGCCATTATCTGATTTAGTTATTTCTGCTGTCCTTGCTGAGCATCCTGTAATGACAGAAAGACAGAAGATTTATCTACTTTAATGCGAACATTTTCAGCAATTTCGATAATCACGGTATTGTCTTCTTTGATTTCACGTATTTTTCCATAAATACCACCTGAAGTAACCACTTTATCGCCAGGCTGCATATTTTCACGTTGTTTCTTGATTTCTTTTTGACGTTTCTGCTGCGGGCGAATCATGAAGAAATAGAATACAACAAAAATCAATACCATCATCAGGATACCTGACATACCTCCTCCTTGTCCCGCAGGAGCAGCTTGTAATAATAAGCTTAATAAATTCATACGTTTAAATTTTATTTTTGTTTTTAATTTAACACATGCAAATATAGCATATTTTTTTATTTCGTGAACATCACAACTTTGATTAGTTTATTTTCTTTTTTAAGTTGTCCCACGATATTGTCCAACACGCCGTTGATGAAGGTGCCACTCTTGTCGGTACTGTAATTTTTGGCAATTTCGATATACTCATTCAGGGTAACATTTACCGGAATAGTCGGGAAGTCCATCAGTTCCGACAAAGCTACTTCCATAATCAGGATATCCATGAAGGCAATCCGGTCGAGTTCCCAGTTTTGCGTGTGCTTGTCGATAATCTCCCTGTAATCGCTTCCGTTTTTCAACACACCATGTAGTAACTTTTTAGCGAATTCAACATCGTCTTCATCTTTAAACATCGGCAGTAATGCCTGATCAGCCCCTGATTCTTCTTCAAATCGTTTGATGGTTTTAATAATAAAGCTGACAACGATTTCAACGTCATCGGTCCAGAAAATACTTTGATCTTCTATCGAATTATCCAGACTTTCATTTTGAAGAATAATCCTTTTGAATATCTTACGCCAAATATCCTTATCGATTTGATAATCAGCATGTTCCAAATCCATGTATTCCTGATAAAAATCACAGGCGATAATTTCCTCATAAAGTTCCTTGATTATTTCCGGATGATTCACCCAGGATAACTTTCGTTCACTCAGATAAGCGGTAAACTGTTTGTTTTTTCTGAGTTGATCAACAAAAACGTTATCGATAAAACGGGTATTGGGATTGATATCTTCCGGAGATGGTCTTAATTTATTCTTTTTTGATTCAATGCGTGAAGCCGCATAATCAGTAATCAGGATGATAAGATTGAGCAGATGATAATAAAGATCATAGGTTTTTTCAACACTGTGAAAAAGCTCTTTTTCAACCATAAGGGTAGTTTTACCTTCCCCCTTATAGAATGCATACAAGATTTGAATAATCTTGATTCGCAACAAAATTCTGTTAATCATAAAATAAAGTGAACGTTTTCAAATTTTGGGCAAAGATACTGCATTTTTAGATAAAAATATAACCATTTACTTGTTAATTTCAAAAAAAATACAGAAATTTGGAGTCAAAAGGTCAAAACCATTTAGTGTTTCGTTAAGGCCTTTATAATAAACCATTTAGAAGATATTCGTTATGGAAGTAGAGAAAAGAAAAATTGAACTGGAGAAAAAAGACAACGAAATTATTTATTCTAAATCCATTAAAGCAGGAAAAAGAATTTATTATCTGGATGTAAAGAAAAGCAGAAACGAGGATTTGTTTTTAGCCATAACAGAAAGTAAAAAGAAGGTTAGCGGCTTCGAACAGGATGCTCAGGTTACTTACGAAAAACACAAGATATTCCTTTATAAAGAAGATTTTAATAAGTTCATCGAAGGACTGGAAGATGTAATTAGTTTCATTAAAAAAGAACAGGGTGAAGCTGTTCCCCGCGAATATCCTGTTTCAACCGACTCCGATATTGTCGAATCTGCTTCTGATGATGAAGTTGCCGGCGAACCGGAAGTTAAAAAAAGTTTCTTCGACAAATTTAAATTCTAACCCCGAATGAAAGCTTTTGCAAGCGACAATTACTCAGGTATTCATCCCGAAATACTTGAAGCTATACAACATGCCAACAACTACCACGAAGTATCTTACGGTGCAGACCGTTTTACCCAACAAGCCAATGAGCAATTTGAATCCTTATTCGGTCCGGTAAAGGTTTTATACGCTTTTAACGGTACCGGAGCTAATGTGATTGCATTGAAATGCTGTACACTACCCTTTCATTCCATCATTTGCACGGACACAGCCCATATACAGGTTGATGAATGTGGCGCACCGGTACAAAGCACCGGTTGCACGCTGATTCCTCTGCGATCAGCCGACGGAAAGCTTACTCCGGAAATGATTCGTCCTCTCCTGAAAGCCAAAGGAAATGTTCATCATAATCAACCTAAAGTAATTTCAATCAGCCAGAGTACTGAATTAGGTACTGTTTATTCTCTGCAGGAACTCAGGTTGCTTTGTGACTTTGCACATGCCAATGACCTGTATGTGCACCTCGACGGCGCCAGAATTTCCAATGCGGTAGCCGCGCTCGGTGTTGATTTTAAAACGGCTACTGTCGACTGTGGTGTCGACATCATGAGCTTCGGGGGGACTAAAAACGGACTTATGATCGGTGAAGCTGTATTAATTTTTAATGAAGAATTAAAAATGCATGCTGAGTTCTATCAAAAGCAATCGGCTCAGTTAGGCTCTAAAAACCGGTTTATCGCAGTACAATTTTTAGCTTTATTAAAGCATGATTTATGGTACAGGATGGCTTCACATGCCAATAATATGGCTCAATTGCTGGCTGCTGAGATTTCCCGGATTCCGGAAGTAAAAATCACCCGTTCTGTGGATGCGAATGCCGTTTTTGCCATTATTCCTGAAAAAGCCATTGAACCGCTCCAAAAATTGTATCCTTTTTACATTTGGGATGAAAATACATTGGAACTCCGGTGGATGTGTTCTTTCGACACGACTACCGAAGATATTATGAATTTTGTGTCAGCACTGAAACATATAATTGCCCCATCTCGTACCTGAGTACTTCTACAGCGGTATCTTTGGAAATAAATCCGCTTTCAGAAACAGCATCGTAAACCACTCCCTCGATGGTTACCTTACCTGAAGGCCGTAAATCGGTTCTGGCTTTACCCTGTTTTCCGACCAACGCTTTATTTTCCATGGGTACAGCCATGTAACCGGCTTCTTTTTCCAGATTGGTATTGAGGGCTATATTCTTTAACAGCCCTTTTGTTCCAATCTTGGCGCTCAGGTATAACACCAGCGCAAATCCAAACGATATCCCGGCAGTTACAGTGAGCAATGCCTTGCCTACGCCTCCGGTTTCCACCGGTTCAAAGTCGAAATTGACATTCTCCAGTAAACTTAATGTCAACCCGGCAATAACCAGCACAATGCCCGAAATTCCGGCAATACCGAATCCTGGTATCACGAATATTTCCACGGCCAGTAATATCAGCCCGATGACAAACATCAGGATTTCCCAGTTGGCAGCAAGGCCTTCGATGTACAAGGGGGCAAAATACAACAAAGCTGCCAGCACGGCAACTGCCAGCGGGAATCCAATACCGGGCGTTTGCAGTTCAAAATAAATACCTCCGATAATCAGCATGATTAAGATGCCCTGTAAAACGGAACTCATCAGAAAACCTTTAATATTATCCAGTACAGTCGGATTGAAAGTAATCAATTCATACGATTCAATACCCAGATTTTTCGTAATTAATTCATCCACATTAGCTGCCACGCCATCACAATAACCGTATTGCTGAGCTTCAAGTGTGGTAAATGTGAGTGTTTTTCCCGAATCAATTAAATTGGGGACTACTGTTCTTTCATCCACCATGGCTTCGGCAATCAATGGATTTCTTTTCCATTTGTAAATGGTATCGTTTCCCTGAATAATGGTGTCCCGTCCGTGTGCCTCAGCTGTAGCACGCATGGTAGCACGCATATATGACTGATACTTATCGGGCATCTGCTCACCGGTTTGATTAACAACCGTAGCCGCACCGAAACTGGCACCCGGACGCATGAAAATTTTATCACAGGCAATGGAAATTAAGGCGCCGGCAGATGCCGCATTGTTATCGATAAAAACATATACCGGAATTTCAGCATTTAATATTTTTGTCCGTATGGAATCAGCATATAAAACTTCCCCCCCGTAGGTATTCATATGAATTAATACTATATCAGCATTTTTTGTCTTGGCTTCATCAAAGCCCTTTTGCGTATATAACCAGGTTGTACTGCCTATTTCTTTTTTAATATCAATCTTATAAATGATTTTATCAGCAGCTTTTACAGCACTGAACAAACTTAGAACAGTTATAAATAAAATCGATATGGATATTTTTTTCATTTTGCTTAATATTTTCCCCAAATATACTAACATTTCAAAAATATATTTTTATATTTGTAGCGAAAATATTATCAAAAAATTTTCGAAAGAGCTCTTTATTTCGCATCATTCAGTATAGACAACTGACAATCAATTACTTGCTTTTGTGAGGAAGTTTTTTCATAATATGGAGTTGGACCCATATTAGGTTCTGTTAAGTTATTCACACATAAAAACTACAGAAAATGAAAAATGTACACATTGAAAATGAGCTGGTAGCATTACAAAGCAACATGAGAAACTTTGCTTTTTCACTCACTTTAAACCGTGAAGAAGCAGAAGACTTACTGCAGGATACTACCTTAAAAGTATTGGATAATCAGGAAAAGTTTACTGATAATGTCAACTTTAAAGGATGGGTGCTCACCATCATGAAGAATATCTTCATCAACAATTACCGTAAGATTGTGCGCAACCAGACTGTAATTGACAAGACTGAAGATTTACACCACCTGAATTTGCCGCAAAATTCAGGGTTTGAGAGTCCGGAGAGCTCTTATTCGGTGGGAGAAATCAGGAATAGCATTAATTCATTTGCCGACGAATACAGGATTCCATTTTCTATGCATGTGCAGGGATTCAAATATGAAGAAATTGCCGAGAAAATGAATTTACCAATTGGCACGGTGAAAAGCCGTATTTTTCTGGCCAGAAAGCGTCTTCAGGAACAATTAAAAGACTACCGTTATTAGATAAAAGGTAAAGAGCCGGAGAAATTATCTTCGGCTCTTTTTAAATTATAAACCACATTTGAATGTGGACGGGGGCAGCGAATAGCGAATAATGACAGCATTAAGAATTAAATAGTGAATAGTCTGGCAACTGTGGACATTAACTTTAGACATTAGACTTTAAATATATTGTATGAACGAAGGTATTATCATGTTGGGAAGCAATCTGAACCCGGAAGAAAACATCACCAGGGCAAAAGAAAAGATCAACGATCAATATGAAATCATTGATGAAAGCACTGTATTGATAACCTTACCCCGAAACAAAAAATACAAGAATCATTTTTACAATCAGGCAATTAAAATACTGTCTGATGAATACTTTGACGATTCTGTCCGTTTTTTCAAACAAATCGAACAGGAATTGGGAAGGACCCCGGAAGGCAAATCGAATGGGTTGATACCCATTGACATTGATTTTGTATTCTGGAATGAAACCGCCATGCGGGATGACTATGAAAAGTGGGATTTTGTAAAAATCTGCATTGATCAGATCAAGGATAAACCTTCGACAAGTTTACTGTAAACTTATTTCTTAACTCCCAAAAAGTCACTTAGCACCTTTTCTGCCTCTTTTTTAGCTTCCTCGAGGTTGTCGTTCACTATGGTAACATCGAAGTGGGGAGCAAAAGAAAGTTCATATTCAGCTTTCGCAATGCGTAAATCAATCATTTCGGCAGAATCCGTGCCTCTACTGGTCAATCTTTTACGTAATTCATCTATTCCCGGAGGTGCAATAAAAATCAGCAAGGCCTGATCTCCGTATTGTTGTTTGATGTTTAAGCCACCCACGACATCCACATCAAAAACAATATTATTGCCTTTCCTGCCAATTCGTTCCACTTCACTGCGTAAGGTACCGTAATAGGTATCCTTATAAACTTCCTCATACTCGATAAACTCACCGGCAGCTATTCTACGGCGAAACTCATCGGGCGACAGAAAATAATACTCAACTCCATCCTGTTCATTTCCACGCGGAAGCCGGCTGGTTGCCGAGATAGAAAACTCGATGTCGAATCCGGCCTTTAACAGGTGATTTACAATGGTACTTTTTCCTGAACCGGAAGGAGCTGAGAAGATGATTAGTTTGGCAGCCATTTAATTTAGTGGTTAGTGGTTAGTGGTTAGTGGTTAGTGATGGCTGATTTTTAATTTACCACTAACCACTATCAACTAACCATTAATAAAAACAGCACTCCTGTAAGCCGGGTTCTGTGCCTTGCAAGCAAGGTGTTTGTCATTTATCTGGGACTGTTGTCACCAACAGCCTCTAGCAATCTACCCCCCGGCATCGGACGGGCCGTCCTACATGCGCCGGTATACATGATCTTGCAACCCATAGGATGTACGGCTACCTGTGTTGCCACAAGTACCGGTAAGCTCTTACCTCACCTTTTCACCCTTACTCCGGGAACCGGAGCGGTTATTTTCTGTTACACTACCCTGCCCTCGCGAACAGCTTCCCGTTAGGAAATATGGTGCCCTGTGTTGCCCGGACTTTCCTCTTTACCAAAAGCAAAGCGACAAACCGGAATGCTGATAATTTTTGTGCAAAGATAGTGTTTTGCCGATAATACAGCAATAGCAATTTGCAGGGAAAAATACAGACAAAGATGAATTTCCGGGTCGCATAATTTGTAATTCAAGTAAAAAAGTCTTTATTTTGTTTTCAAATTACAGATCGTATGTACTTTCGTTTCATTTTGGTATTATTGGCATTTTCCACGCTGACGTTTGCTCAGCGGGGCCGGAGAAATGCAGAACCTGTCATTCATGAAATATCCAATAAAGCCGTTGTTCAAAGTATTTATCCTGATGCTGTTAAAGTTGAGAAGGTAAATGAGTTTTGGTATCAGATTTTGAATAATGAAAATAAAGTAATCGGATATGCCATGAACAGTCAGACAGTTTGTGCCGGAATTAAAGGTTATAAAGGAATGACACCAGTCATGGTGATGACAGATAAGAAAGGCAAAATACAAAAAGTTGCGCTGTTAACACATTGCGAAACATTAAGTTATGTGAGGTTACTTGAAAATTCCGGTTTCTTCAGCCAATGGAATGCTAAAAGCCTGAAAGAAGCTGCACTCATTACTTTAGATGCTTATTCCGGAGCTACTGAGACTGCTTTAGCCGTTGAAAAGCATGTACGTTTTTTGTTGGAAAAAGGAGCAAATTCTTTTCCGGGAAAAAAAGAATAACCGGAAATAAAAAACACGAAGCAATTACAATCGCTTCGTGTTTTTCTGTTACAAAAGGTAAAATATACCTTTATATGCCGGTCATCAGAATAAACTCCAAACTACGGTGAGTCCTGCCATTACGATCGACACCATACTCATCAGTTTAATCAGGATGTTCAGTGACGGACCGGAAGTATCTTTAAACGGATCGCCTACGGTATCACCTACTACTGTTGCTTTATGATTATCAGAACCTTTACCGCCTAGATTGCCTTCTTCAATGTATTTTTTCGCATTATCCCATGCACCACCGGCATTCGCCATGAACACAGCCAGCACGAAACCTGTGCTCAATCCACCAATTAAGAGGCCGAGTACACCTGCCACGCCAAAAATAACTCCGATTACAATCGGAACCACAATAGCCAGAATAGAAGGTAATAACATTTCTCTTTGTGCACCTTTGGTTGAAATAGCCACACAACGTGCATAGTCCGGTTCTGCTTTACCTTCCATGATACCGGCAATTTCACGGAACTGACGACGAACTTCTTCCACCATACTCTGAGCTGCACGTCCTACTGCATTCATTGTAAGACCGCAGAACAGGAACGACATTACTGCTCCGGCAAACACACCTACCAACACAATCGGGTTCATCAGATTCACATTATAAAACTCCATGAAATCAGAGAAAGAAGCCAGCTTGATCGCATCTGAGTTCATCATTTCAGCGCCAACCTGCACCAATCCATCTGAAGCAGCATCAGCGATACGGATCAAGGCAATCTTGATTTCTTCAATATAAGAAGCTAACAGTGCAAGCGCTGTCAATGCAGCCGAACCGATAGCAAAACCTTTACCGGTAGCAGCTGTTGTATTGCCCAGCGCATCCAAAGCATCGGTACGTTGACGAACTTCTTTTCCTAATCCGCTCATTTCAGCATTTCCTCCGGCATTGTCAGCAATCGGACCATAAGCATCGGTTGCCAGTGTAATACCTAAAGTTGAAAGCATACCAACAGCGGCGATACCGATTCCGTACAAACCCAGGCTCAGGTTCTGAGGAGCCAGATAGTTAGCCAGGTCAAACTGAATGGCACATAAATAGGCAAGGATAATAGCGAAACCAATGGTAATTACCGGAATGGCTGTTGAAATCATACCCAGTCCCAAGCCGGAAATGATAACGGTTGCAGGACCGGTTTTGGCGCTTTCGGCCACTTTCTGCGTCGGTTTATAACTTTGAGAAGTATAATATTCAGTCGACTGACCAATGATAATACCAGCAAACAAACCCACAATTACGGAGAAAGATATACCCATCCAGTTTTGAATTTGCAGGACATATAAAATGGCAAAAGTAGCAATAGCAATCAGTACAGAACTTGTGTTTACACCACGGCTCAATGCTGCCAACAATTGTTTCATTTTAGCCCCTTCTTTGGTCTTTACCATAAAAATACCGATTATTGATAATACAACGCCAATCGCTGCAATCAACATCGGAGCAATAACCGCTTTTACCTGCATGGCCGGGTTCACCATAAAGGCCGAAGCCCCCAATGCAGCAGTAGCCAAAATAGAACCGGCATAAGATTCGTATAAGTCGGCGCCCATACCAGCTACATCACCTACGTTATCGCCTACGTTATCGGCAATAGTAGCAGGGTTACGCGGGTCATCTTCCGGGATACCGGCTTCCACCTTTCCAACCAGGTCGGCGCCCACATCAGCAGCTTTGGTGTAAATACCGCCCCCCACACGGGCAAATAAAGCCTGAGTAGAAGCTCCCATACCGAATGTAAGCATAGTTGTGGTTATATACATCATTTTATGCGCCTGATCAACATCCTGCACAAAATGATCCAGAATCAGATACCATACTGAAATGTCGAATAATGCCAATCCCACTACGGTAAGCCCCATTACAGCTCCCGAACGGAAAGCTACCCTCAAACCACTGTTTAAGGAATTTTTAGCTGCATTCGCCGTACGGGCTGAAGCATAAGTAGCTGTCTTCATTCCAAAGAAACCCGCTAACCCTGAAAAGAAACCACCTGTCAGGAAAGCGAAAGGTACCCAGTTGTTCTGGAGGTCAAAATAAGCCATCACAGCAAAAATTGCGGCAAGTACAACAAATACGATTACTACAACCTTGTATTGTTGTTTTAAATAAGCCATAGCACCTTTACGCACATGCAAGGCAATTTTTTTCATTGTATCGGTTCCTTCGCTTTCTTTCATCATCTGTTTGAAGAAATAAAACGCGAAACCTAATGCCACAATGGAGGCAAGAAGTACGAGATAAATAATGTTGTTTTCCATTTTCTAAAAGTGATTTAATTGTTAATTATTTTGTTTTTACTATTCTTGTCTAAAGTCAAATGTCTAAAGTCACTATTCACTTTCCGTTTTCCGCTCTCAGCTATTCGATATTAGTTATTCGCTTTTCAACAGCTGAATGTATTCTTTCAAAATCGACAAAGAATATTGCCCCGCGTGCTGATTCACAAATCCCACATAGGTAACTGCTTCCTTTTCATCGGCTGTGTCGGAGATCACCCGTACTACCGCGAGAGGAATTCCGAAATCATCGCATACCTGCGCCACGGCTGCACCTTCCATCTCAGCACATACCACTGAAGGTAGGTTCTTAATCAGTGCATTTTTCATGTCTGGTGTCGAAATAAACAAGTCACCACTGGCAATGTCGCCTGTTATCAGTTTGGGATTCTTAATATGCTGTTCAGCAAGTATTTTTCTGAATTCCTTGTCATCTTTCAAAAACTGATGCACAGCTTTCACCATCATTTCCTGATCCTGGGGAGTTATTTCAAAAGAAGTCTTACCGGTTAACGGTATCTC
>JARKQF010000183.1 GCA_029973975.1 Paludibacter sp. | reverse complement strand
CTGGCAAAGATAGCATTTGTTGCCATATTCACCATTACGTAGGTATCAGGATTTTCTCTAAACTTTTTTAAATAATAATTTACCGTCTTCAATAATTTACCTTAGGCTAATATTTTAAATACCGTCTTCGGCCAGTTGTTTGATTAGCTTAAGCTGGCTCTCGGACAGCTTTTTCGGAACTTCAACGTTGATTTTTACGTATTGATCGCCTTTAGTTCCCCCTTTTAAATTAGGAACACCATATCCTTTCATGCGGATTTTGGTATTATTTTGAGTACCGGGCGATACTTTCAATCTTTTGATGGTTCCGTCAAGAGTAGGGACATCAATTGTTGTGCCTAAGGCCGCCTGCGTGAATTTTATGGTTTTCTGCACATATAAATCATTTCCGTCGCGGGAAAAAATCGGGTGCGGCAACACATTAATATTTAAATATAAATCTCCATTAGGACCGCCGTTGTACCCCGCCATTCCTTTTCCGGGCAATCGCAGTTTTTTGCCGGTGCTGATGCCTGCCGGAATCTTAACATTAATTTCTTCATTGCGGTTTTCGATCCGGAGAGAAAGTTTTTTTTCGGCTCCCAGAACTGATTCTTCCAATGTTGTCGACAAATTATATTCAACATCCTGACCTTTTTGCGGCGTCTGGGTGTATTGTTGCCGACCGCCGCCCATTCCGCCGAAGATGCCGGCAAAAGGATCCTCATAATCCTGATTGTATGCACCTTTCCTTCCTGTTCCGGTTCGAAATGTTGTCCTTGAACCTCCGGTCCTGAAACTGCCGAAACCGAAACTGCGCAGAATTTCATCAAGATCGACACCCCTGAAGATGTCTTCCTGGGAGTACTGCTGACGAAACTGATCAGCGGAGCCAAACGTATCGTAATTCCGGCGTTTTTCCTCATCGCTTAAGACGGCATAAGCTTCGCTGATTTTTTTAAATTTTTCTTCAGCGGCGACTTTGTTATTTGGATTCTTATCCGGATGCCATTTGACGGCTAATTTCCGGTACGCTTTTTTTATTTCATCGGCCGATGCCTTTTTGTTGACCCCTAAAATTTCATAATAATCTTCAGCCATAACTTCACCTAATCCAATACTTAAAATATTTTTTATAATACCTTGTATTTAAAATATTAATTTCAAATATGGCTTAAGTTAATCATCCCTTCCCATTTGGAAAGCGGTTAAATTTACTTTTACTAATTTTTCTGGAAAAGAATTTTTGATAACTTCTTCCCAGATGGAAACCGGGATATCCATTAAATTGGAAATTGCTCCTATAAGGACAACATTGGCCGCTTTAATATTTCCTGCCTTGCGGGCCAGCGCAGTTGCGTCTATCTCCTTAACAATTTTAAATTTATTTTTTAAGAATGCAACGGCGTCATCAGGATACCGGGCGTCGCCGAAATTAACCGCAGGTGGATAAATTTCCTCGGAGTTTACAATTATTGCAGCATCTGCAGATAAATAGTTCAGATAACGAAGAGATTCCATTTTCTCAAAAGCACCCAGAACATCAATCCCTCCCGGTTTAGCCAGAGGCGAATAAACCTTCCGGCCATAGCGAACATGACTGGTTACACAGCCGCCCCGCTGCGCCATACCATGAACTTCACTTTTTTTCACGTCAAGACCAGCCTCCATTATTG
>JARKQF010000175.1 GCA_029973975.1 Paludibacter sp. | reverse complement strand
AAATGCAAGTTGGTATTGATGCCGGGAACAACTCCGGCATTCTTTCCCCGAGGGTATTGTTACAAATTAGTCAACGACTTGGGCTGTATACAAAATTTACTCCGAAATTTTTTAATATCAAGGAAATTTTTTGACTAAGTATCTTTTATAATTTTAATTCTATGCTACATTAAGGCAGGCAACTGTACACAGACAAAAGACAGATTTCCATCCGCAGCATTAGTAAAACCAGTCTCCTCGAATAAACAACCATACCGGAAAGGATAAACTAAAATGAAAAAAAAGTTTTTTTTAAGTATTTTTCTCGTTGTTTTTTTCTGTTCATCTTCTCAGGCATCTATTTTTGACGTGTTAAAAGACACTCTGGAAGAAACAACGGCAAACAAGTCCGCAAACGGTAAAATTGACCTGGGGCTTAAAGAGGCTCTTAACGTCGGCATTAATAATACCATCAGGTATCTGGGAAAGAAAGACGGATATTTTGCCAATGCCGCCATAAAGATACTGCTCCCCGAAGAAGTCAGAAAGACAGAAACCATTTTACGCGGCATCGGTTATGGGCCGCAGCTGGATGAATTTACGCTCAGCATGAACAGAGCTGCGGAAAAAGCCGCACCCCTGGCGGCTGATATTTTTGCTGAAGCAATCGCGGCTATGTCTTTTGACGATGCCAATAAAATTCTCAGAGGAGGCGATACCGCTGCAACCGATTATCTCAAGAGCAAGACCTACAATAAGCTGCTGGAACATTTTCAACCGGCAGTGCGTAAAACGATGAGTGAGTATAAAGTTACACAACAATACGAAGCAATAACCGGTAACGTCAAGAACCTGCCGCTGGTTGGCAACATTATAAATCCTGATCTGAATCAGTATGTTTCATCTAAAGCTCTGGATGGATTATTTCATGTTCTGGCCAGGGAAGAAACCAATATCCGCACGAACCCAAAAGCAAGAGTGACCGATCTGCTGAAAGAAGTTTTTAAATAGTTTCAGATGACACCACAAATAAAAACACCCCGTGACGGGATTGCCACGGGGTGTTTTTTACATCCTGTACTGAATAAAAATAACTACTTTTTGATAATATAATCAGCAACAGCTTCGACGCGTCTGTTCTTCTGACGGCCTTCCTTTGTTTTGTTGGAAGCGATGGGTTTGTCCTCACCGTATCCGACTGCGGTCAGACGCTTGGCATCAATACCGCCTTTTTCAACCATGTATTTCTTTATAGCTTCAGCCCGCTTCTGGGAAAGTTTCTTGTTGTATGCGGCTGTACCGATGCTGTCCGTATGGCCGTCAATTTCAACATTGAGATCCGGATATTGTTTCATTACTGTTACCAGGTCATCGATGTCCTTGTAGTAACCTTTCTTAATTGTCGCCTTGTCAAAATCAAATTCGACATTCAGGGTGGTTCTGCCCTTCTCTATGATTTCGGGTTTTGCTTCTTCAACAACCGGTGCGGGTTTTACTTCAGCAGGCGCCGGCTCGGGTTTTGCTTCTTCAACAACTTTCTTGGCTCCACCAAACGCAAAACTCAATCCTACTGTGTAAAGAAGATCGTTGTTAACACCGTCGAAAGGAATAACATGACGTACGTCGGCGCGCAACGCTACGTTTTCCGTTACGAAATATTTAACACCAACACCGTAATCGGCTGTTATTTTGTCTCTCTTGCCGTCTGTCGTATCTTCGGTTGCCTTGGAATAATGTATT
>JARKQF010000134.1 GCA_029973975.1 Paludibacter sp. | reverse complement strand
CATATCGTCATAAATAGCTACTTTAATATCTTTTCCGGAAAGCGACAGGTCTCTGTGGACAACTGCATTCCGGAGGGTTTCTCTTATCGCTTTTACCGGATATTCCCAACGGGAAACGGTATAAACACCCTCCACAACAGCACCTTTGTTTATATGGCGCAACACAAAATTATAGGCTTCCTCCGCTTGTGTAGCGATATTGGTCAAAATGCTTTTCTGATCAATAAATTCTTCCGAAGCAACTCCTTTGAATCTTGCACATTCCACCTTGACAAAAGGAAACAGAGAACGACGAAGCTCATCATCAGAGAATAAGACCAAAGCATTCGTCGGGTATTCCGTCCCATTCACCTTTTTGACAAGTTCCAACTTACGAAGGGCTTGCGTGTCCAGAGCCTCTCCGGTTTTATCCTGATATTCCTGCTTGAAATTCTCAATGTTTAACTCTCTTGCAGGCTTATCCATTACCAGTTCACTATCGAATGATATGTTTCGTTTTCTACGCTCCAATTCCGCTATGATTTCCTCATCCGCCAAACGATTGGAGGAACCAACCCGGATATAAGTCCCTTTCAGTTTTCCCTTGTCTTTCCGATAATAAGGCAACGCACTACCACGATACACCGTTACCCGTATAATATGCTTGTCATCTTCTGCTAGAAAAGTTATATCCGGCAGAATAGCAGGATAGCACCGGTCAAATATAATATTGCTAATCTGCTCCTCTATTTTCACAAGCTCTTCCTCCGGAAGTCCGACAATCTCTCTCGGATTATTTCGGACACCAATATACAGTTCTCCTCCGGCATCATTTGCAAAGGCAATGATGGTATTTGCCAAATCAGCATTCTCAGGAAGTGTTTCCTTGAACTCTAAGCGCCTGCCTTCGGGCTGTTTTATGATTTCTTTGATGACCATACCACATCATTTATTTCTCGTCAATTCTTCGGCAATCATCTCTGCCTGTCTCAATACCGTTTCCGTAGCCAACATCTGCATATCGGGCGGATATCCGTATCTTCTGAGTAAACGCTTGACGGCAACTTTCAGTTTTGCCTTCACGTTTTCTTTTATCGTCCAGTCGATAGAAGCATTTTGACGTATCGTTTCAGTAAGCACAACAGCCAATTCCCTTAACTTATCTTTCTGCATCAATTCCCTGGCACTGTCATTGTCGGCAACAGCGGTATAGAAAGCATACTCAAAATCCGTCAGTCCCATCTCATTGGCTTCATTATCTATGGCGATAATTTCTTGACTTAATTCAATCAGTTCTTCGATTACTTCTGCGGCAGTAAGAATCTTATTGTGATATTTTTTGATGGAACTTTCAAGCATTTCCAACAATGACCTACTCTTTACCAGATTCTTCTTCGCTCTATTTTTTATCTCGTCGTTGAGTAGCTTTTTTAGTACTTCAAGCGCGATGTTCTTGTGCTCCATGTTTTTCAACTCCAACAGGAACTCCTCCGACAAGATAGATATATCCGGCTTTTTAAGTCCGGCTGCATCGAAGACATCAATGACCTGTTCACTTACCAAGGCTTTATCTATTACCTGACGGATCGTTGTTTCCAACTCCTCGTTAGTACGCCCTGAACTGGTAATGTCGAATTTGACAAGCCGTGCTTTCACCGCCTGGAAGAAGGCTACTTCATCTTTTGCATCCATCGCCTCATCATGCGGAATGGCAATGGCGAATGCTTTGGACAGAGCCGTGACTTCGTTTATAAAACGCTTCTTACCGTCATTAAGTCCTAAGATAAACTCTTCAACGGCAAGTATGGTGCTCAATTTCTTCGAAGTATCAGCTTCAAAATAATCCTCGTAAGAGAAACCATGAAGCATATTGGATATGACCTCCAACTTTTCGAGCATCAGCGAGACTGCCTGTTCTTGCGCTATGGCAGGATCGCCTTTACCTCCCGAATCAGAATAAAACGACAGCGCTTTTTTCAAATCCGAAGCAATACCGAGGTAATCCACCACCAAACCACCCGGCTTGTCTTTATATACCCGATTAACACGTGCTATCGCCTGCATCAGGTTATGCCCCTTCATCGGTTTGTCGATATATAACGTATGCATACTGGGAGCGTCAAATCCGGTGAGCCACATATCCCGAACGATCACCAATTTCAATTCATCGTCCGGAGATTTCATTCGCTCTGCCAACCTGCGCCGTTGTTCTTTCGTGGTATGATGTTTTGCTATCTTCGCTCCATCCGAAGAATTTGTCGTCATTACCACCTTGATCACTCCTTTGTTCAACTCATCCGAGTGCCATTCGGGTCTTATTGCAATGATTGCATCGTATAAATCCGCCGCAATGCGCCTGCTCATTGTAACAATCATCCCCTTCCCCTCAAAAACAGCCTGACGCTCTTCGAAATGATTGACAATATCATTGGCGATTTTCTTGATCCGGTTCTCGCTACCGACAAGCGCTTCTAACTGTGTCCATTTTGTAAAAGCTTTCTGCGTGTCTGTCAAGTCCTCCTGTTCCAGTTCATCATCGAGGGTTTCGACCAATTGTCGCCCCTCCTCGCTAAGATTTACCTTTGCCAGTCGGCTTTCGTAATATATACGGACAGTCGCCCCATCTTCCACCGCCTGTGCAATGTCATAGATATCAACATAATTCCCGAATACCGCCGGTGTGTTTACATCCGTATGTTCGATGGGAGTACCCGTAAAACCCAAATAGGTAGCATTAGGCAAAGCATCCCGCATATATTTGGCAAATCCATATACTGTTTTTTTGCCAATAACATCACCTGCATCGTTCTTTTCATCTACCATCTTAGCCTTGAATCCATATTGCGTGCGATGTGCCTCGTCCGCAATCACGATAATATTTTCACGGTCGGAAAGCAAGTCATACACGTTCCCTTCCTCGGGATTGAATTTCTGGATAGTGGTAAAAACGATACCGCCGGAAGCCACTTTTAATAAATCCCGTAAGTCGGTACGACTTTCTGCTTGCACCGGTGTTTGCCGCAGTAATTGTTTTGAAGCGGCAAAGGTGTCGAATAACTGGTCGTCCAGATCATTCCTGTCGGTAATGACCACGATGGTCGGATTGTCCATGGCAAGCACCATCTTTCCCGTATAAAACACCATCGATAATGATTTTCCACTACCCTGCGTATGCCAGACAACCCCACCCTTTCTGTCTCCTACGGGCTGTTGATTTACTCCCGGCAAATCATAGTTCTGGGGAGGTTCAATAATGCCGATTTCCTGTTTTTCCTTTATATAACCGGATGCCCTAAGAGTAGATTCAACGGCTCGGTTTACTGCATAATATTGATGATAAGCCGCAATCTTTTTTACCGTCTCTATGGTAAAAGTACCCGTTTCAGCATCTTGACGTTTTGTTTTCTCAAAAACGATAAAATGGCGAATCAAATCGAGTAGCGTTTCTTTATTCAGCATCCCGGTAATCATCGTTTCGAGCTGGCTGACCAGATGAGATGCCTCCGTCTCACCATCGGCAGACTTCCACGCCAAGAAACGACTTAACCCTGCCGAAAGAGATCCGGCCTTTGCCTCTAATCCATCCGAGATAATCAGCAAGGCATTGTAAGTAAATAGTGAAGGAATCTGCGACTTATAAGTCTCCATTTGTCGAAAGGCAGCATTCACGGTAGCATTTTCATCCGTGGCATTTTTCAGCTCAACCAAGACCAAAGGCAGACCATTTACAAACAGTAAAACATCAGGACGCTTGTTGTGGTTATTCTCGATGACTGTAAACTGATTACTAACCACGAAATTATTGTTCAATGGATCCTGAAAATCAACCAGCCAGACCAGATCACCACGTTCGCTGCCATCTTGTTGGTAGCTTACCGGGATACCCTCCGTCAAATAGCGATGGAAAGTCTCGTTATTCGAGATCAATTCGGGTAATGCTATACGCTGAATTTCCCGGATGGCCTCTTCCTGTTGCTCTGTAGGGATAGTCGGATTAATGCGTTTGACTGCACGACGAAGACGGTCAATCAATACCACCTGTTCGTAACTCTCTCGCTCGGGCGTTTCACCATCGGGAGCAATATTCGGAGCATAGATATATCCATAGCCCTGCCTTTCCAGCAATTCTATGGCAAACTCCTCTATATGGGATTCGGTGATTCGGGTCATAAGCTTTAAAATAATGACAACTGTTGCGTATCGACTTTAGGAGGATAGAATGTTCCTATAATGATAAACGGATTAGGCGAAACATTATGAAACTGTTTGGTTGTTCCCATGAAAAAACGCAGGTCACGTTGCCCCCACATATAGTCTAAATATTTCTCCTTCACTTTTCTACACGCTTCCTCTTCATCACCTTTTGCATTTTTAAGACAATTCCAGTACAACATGCCCAACTCCCAGTCCTCAATCATTATAGTTCTTGTTTTACCATCTTCAGTGGTAAAAATGTAAGAGAATTCATACGGTAATTTCTTCACCACTCTAAAAACCAACCGGGTTTCTTCCTCATCGAATAAGCTCCCCTGGGCTTTGTTGGCAATGACCTTGTCCATCTTTTGTTTATCCCATTCCCTTTCACAAGGTCTCCATATAAAATCGAGAATCTCTTTGGGTTTTACAATGGCCAATGATGTCCTTATATTAGGTTCTTTCGCAGCGGCTATCAACTCAGACATATTATCCCATATTGTATCACCGATATGCAGTTTTCTTTTAGCCCAATCACCTTTGGTATCAATCTTATCGAGCATACGGATTTCTCTATCCAAATCCGTTGGCCGATAACTTTCAGGTCGAAAGTCGGACGTGTTTTTCACCAAATCGATTTCTATCCATTGCCATTTCTCGAACTGATTCTGATAATCGAGCTTACGGAATGGTACCGGGAAAATGCGAATCCATGAACCATCTTCCCTAAAACCGGCGGTACAGACCAACTCATCGTATTTCTCCGATAAGGTTGGATATGTTTTGACGGTAATGAGGACTTTAGTCAATGCCATGTCTACAAGAGTTTAAACGAATAGTCAATATCGGGTAACTGCATCAATGCGTTGGCAACGTGCGTACGATGGCATTGATGCGGATTTTTTTCGAAACAGGTAACAGCCACCCGGCCGTAGGTTTCAATCAAGGTCCGTATTTTTAATAGCGCCTCTCTATTTTTTTTCAACGTTGTCTTTTCGTAGTTCTCAAACAGACAATCATAATCGGCTTGCGAATGCAATTCCTGCCTTTTTTCTGATTCTATACCCAATTCCGGTATATGCATATAACGAATACCAACACCGCCACAGGCTTTTTGTAATTGGCTTTTCGAGAATCCGAATTTCTGACTGAAAGCATTTTTGCGTACATCACATAAGACGTGCACATCGTTTATTATCAACTTGTTTATATATGTCTCAAGCAAGATACCTTCGTAACCAATACTAAACAACTGGGGCTCTGTAAACGTGCATTTTTGTTTTTCTACTCGGGCTAATTCATCTTTCGTCAGCAACTCATTGGCAATTGAGCTATTGATGGCAAAATAGGGATATTTTTGATAGGTATAGCGTATTAAATCGGTCTGAGACATCGAACCAAATTCGGCTTTTACATCGAGTAACGCCTGACGATCGGATTTATCAAGCATTTCCAGATATTCTCCGTTGTGTTTTAGCTTTATAAATCTGCCACTCTGATGCTCTGCTATTTCCAGATAACCATATTTCGCCATCGTGGTCAAATCCTGATCAGCTTGAAACGAGAAGCAACCGTAACGATAAGGTATAAAATCGAATGCTTTAACCGACTGCACACGGGTAAACAGAAACAGATATTTCTGCAAACTCTTTGCCGTCAGTTGTCCGTCAAACACTTCCAGTAAAGCCAATACTATTTTTCTCCTGTAATATAACATACTGCAAATGTACAGTTTTTTAGTCGTTTTTTGGCTCTTGTTTTTATATTTGGTGTTTGCAATATCTACAGACCTATTCTAAATACCCATAGACCTACTTCCCCACAAATCTATGACAAACACTTCTATATATTTGGCGATTTAGGTCATAATAAATTATTTTTTCCAATCGTATTTTATTTTATCACAACCACATCGTACTTTATTTGCTACACTATCATAGTTCTTCATTGAAACTTCAGGTCGCTTACACGCTGTTTCTTGACAATAAAATACGGATTCAAGTTCTTTTATATCTTCCCAAAAAGCTTTTAAATCCCCAATTTTAGCATCAAACGGATTATCGTGAGAAAGTAAATTTCCAAGTATTGAAGAGTTTGCAACTCTTTCAATAATAGGAATTTTCGCTTTTAGATCTTGTCCTCCTTTGTCTTTGATTCTTGATTTTAATTCATTCAATAATTCATCTGCCATCCTCTTTTCATTTACGTCATTTAACCTGAAATTAACTTTTACCTCTAAATTCAAACAGATATCCTTTAGCTTAGCTTCCAAGTATTTCCGTATTGGATTTCCAAGCGTTTCAATCGAACTGTTAGCAAGTTCTCTTTCAATAAACTCTTTCAGGTCGTTTGGCTTTTCTTCAAGATGCGCACCTTTTGCTTCCGTCCATTTGATTTCCTCTATTTTCCAACCTTTTCTTTTAGCTAATTGTCGAACATAAGAAAACCATTGTGCTTCGTGTGTCAAAAGAATAAATTGATAATTGGCAAATTTCTCAAACAATAAATCTGCAAAACGTTTTCGGTGAGTGGAATCAAAACTTGAAATAACATCGTCTAACACGATAAATTTATTTTTCTTGTTAAAAGCAATTACTGATGCTAAGAAGAATGATATCCCGAAACAATTTAGATGCGATTCACTAAAATATTTTTGTGGTGGAGAAACCCATTCATCATTATATTTATATTCAATGGTAATTCCGTTTAATTCATCGTCTTCTCCAATGGTTACAATCCTTATCTCGTGAAACTGCTCACCAGGATTCATATATTGATAAAATTCATTGATGTAAGTAGAGAACGTATTTATAAAACTTTCCAACCCTTCTTTTTGACGTTTTACAAATTCATTGTAAATAAGTTCCAAAGAATCTTTTTGATACTCTAATTTACTCTTATCTTTTTCAAATCGTTTGATTTTCAAGAAAGCATCCTTAGCAGCAGAAATGTTTGCATAAAACTCGGTTGATTTATCATTTTTTATTGTAGCCCCTAACTCTTCAATCCTTGTGAAAATATGCTCTTGAATTTTGAAATCATCTTCACATAAAATCAAAACGTCATTCACCGGAAGTTTGTTTCCTGATGTAACTTTCTCATTAGCGGCCTTCTGATATTCGGCTAACTTATTACTTAAATTTGTTATAAACTTTTTAATATTCTCGTTTTCTCGGTCATTAAGTAAAGTATTATTCACTATGGGTTCAAGTCGTTTCAATCGCTCTACAACAATATCAGTAATGGATTTTTTAGCAGTATCAAAAGTAGCTTTCTTTTTAGATGATCCTTCAATTTCTTTTAACCTACGTTGAATATCGGTTCTTAGTTCTTCAAGGTTTTTTTCTTGTAGACACAGTGGACAATTATCCTCTTTGTGATATTTCTTTGTAATAACAGTTTCACCTGATTTCAATAGCTCTATAAAGAATGTTTGCATTATACTTTGAACATCATCGGCAATCTTATTAAACTCTGAAAAGTATTTCTCATATTCTCCATCAATAAAAGATATTTCATCTTTAAGAGTTGAAAGTGTTTTACTGGTGTTCTCTAAGAATTGAAGTTCTTCAATCTGTTTTGTATTTACTGGCCTCTTGATGCGGTTCAGAACTGTATCAATATCATCAATTGAGTTTACAGTAATTCCCGTTTTTAGTGGTTCAATAATTTCATTTATGATTTCAAACAGGTTTCTCTCTTGGCTAACTGCTGCTCCAATTTTAGCGATTAGAGTTTGCTTTTCGTTATTGATCTGCGCCTCAAAGTTTTGAGCTTTTATCTCTGATTTGATTGAGCTAAATGCTTTTCTTAAAACATCTTTCGTTTTGGTTACTTCTGAGAAGCCAATAATATCCGATAAGTATTTGAGTTTATCTCCTTTCGTTTGGTCAATAAAATCACGCAAAAATTGGTATCTAAGCAATAAATTTTCACTTTGGGACGCAGAATAATACTCTTGAAAATCATCAGATGAATTAGACAATTCAGATGTCAGCTTTCCTCTTTTACTAAACAAACTTTTTGTAGCATCAATTACATTTCTGTTATATGAAAAAGCAATAGAAGCTATATCAGTATCTTTCTGATACGAATTTCGCAAAGCATCTTTTAAATCAATTTCACTCCCTGATAAATGAGAAACTTTGTCTGTGTAAAACCACTCAATAGCATCAGAAATACTACTCTTCCCTGTTCCGTTATCGCCATAAAGCAAAATAGATTTTTCATTGAGCGGTAATAAAATGGATTCTTTTATTCCTCTGATTCCTGTAATTGATATGCTTTTAATTTTCGTTGTCATTTTCACCTCTTATTTTTTGTAGTTCATTAGCCACATTCTTGTCGGTTAATTTTCCATTGGTGTATAATTCCGCCAAACTGTCAGCAATCATTTTATCAACGTTTTCAATAGATGAAATTTCTGTGAAAAAATCATCTAAAATTTCTTTACCTGATTTTACTTTATTATCTGCCATTGTGTTTCTACTTGAAGTAACTCCAATCAATTTTAAAATCCGTTGTAAGCGTATTATTTAATATCTCAAATCCCGTTTTGTTATTACAAATTGGATATACGCCATAATGTTCAACAAAATTCAGAATGAAATAACTTTCTAAATCTTCTATTCTGAAATCCCAAATGTTTCGTAATATTTCAATATTGATGTAAGTGAACCATAGCGGTTCTACTTTTCTGTAATTTACTAATCCAACATTTCTTGATTTACCTTCAAAATGTCCAATTAGTCGGCTCCCAATACTGTTTGTTCTTCTTTCGCTCATTCCGATATATAGCAACTTTGATTTATCAAACGGATATTGTACCTGAATGGTAGAGCTGAAAATGAAATACAAGCCTGTAATACCATTTAAAGGCTTGATATTTTTTGCTTCAAATGACATTGGACTATCAAAATAAATAGTTACAATCTTCTTATCTAATCCATTAGTCATAATCAAATCGTACGTTCCGTGTAATGTAGGCACTTAATCCGCTACCGCTTTTTGCCAAAATTTTCATTTGTTCAACATGGGCTCTTCCCGCTTTACGATAACTGTATGAGTAAGACTTCCCACCTTTGAACCAAACGATGATTCTTTCGTTTTCTATTTGAAAATGCGTAATTGGGGAATTGCCACTTCTGTTTGAATAATTTTCCATAAATTATAATTTAAAATTTAGTTATTAGAGTTTATATCGAATAAGATTTTAGGTATCTGATTACCAAATTATCTTGTTTCTTAATTAATATAGTGTCTATTTATTTGTACCTCCCCATTCATCAACTTCGGCAACAAGATATCTCTAAGAGATGTAAGGGTATATATTTGTTCTGAATTCAATAATATCTTATTGTCTATATCACGTACATTGTCTTGAAACATTTCAATAGTTCCATTATCTGGAATTACAATATCAAGAGCTTCGAAATCCGTTTTACTTATTGAGCCAAAAACAGTTCCAGTTTCATTAAACTGTTTTATACCATCCATTAAGGATTTCATTTTGTAGTAAGTGTAAGTGTAAAATGAATTATCCTTTTTAAATCTGAAAGCTGCGACACCACGACCAATACAACATCTTTCATTAGCCATATTTTGCTCGCCAACTGGTGCTCTTACACTAATAAGAGTATCGTATTTTTCAGCAAATCTTTTAGGGTCTGTCGTAAAAACTCTATTTACTGGAAATCGAAAACCAAAATCAGCATTACCTTGATACATTGGAATACCTATACCTTCTTCATTATAACTTTCTCCAGGAGGTGACGCCCCCATTGTAAAATCAAATTCATCTCCCAATTTACCCATTTCCCACTCCTCCTTAACATCTTCCACAAACCATTTCCTAAAAAGCGTCTCCGCTATTTTTTCAAGAGTAGCATTTTGGCGATGAAGAAGGTCTATTTTATGGTCTAAACTACTAAGTATTGAAGCTATGGACGTTTGCTCAGAAAGAGGAGGACAAGGAACTTCTATTTCTTTCAATGATGTTAAGGGATTACTTATAGACGGTACACCAACCTGTGACTCATATTTCAGTATTTGATATTGACCATATTCCGATTTAAAAAAATAGAAAAGGAATTCATTATTAATCAATAACGGATTAACAGTCAACTTCATTCCTGATTGCGAAATAACATAACGTGGATACTTATCTGGAACTAATCCGACCTGTCCTATTGTTCCTCGATGCGTAAAAACTAAATCTCCTGCTTTACAATTACTACCAGCTAATTCATCAGCTTTTGATTCTGTCAAATAAACAAAATCACCGTCGACATATTTGGGGTAATTAAGATTAGTACCCCTAATAACCGGAACTCCTTCTTCAACAAAATTCTCGGCTTTAATGTTTGAACCAAAAGGCCCCATAGCAATAGCCCTCTTGTCTTCAGATTTAATATCAATAATTTTTTTCAAATCCCAATGATTTGGAATTTTCCCAAAATCAGTCTCCTTCCATTCACTCATCGCCTTCTTCTTTTTTAACTTCAAAAATATGCCGCTCTATAACCAACAGATATTATTACATCAAGATTATAATGTTCAACTTGCCTTTCTACCTCCCTATCACCTTCCATTTGAACTATCGCAAAATTTGCGACAGTTGCTTCCCTTTCAAGTTCAGCTTCAGAAAAGATATTATTGATATGTTTACCAATCGTCTTAACATCCCTATTAAAAAGAGCTGCTATTTGATTACGCTTTAACCAAACGGTATCATTTCCAAGCTTAACCTCAACCCTTGTAAGATGATCAGCCTGATATACTACAATTTCATTATTATTTTGAGAGTTATTCTCCATTCAATTTAATTTTAGCAAGGTTTTCCCTAATCCGCTCATTTAGCAAGGCTTCTTCCTCGAGCTGGGCTTCGAACTCAGCTTTCAGCGCGGCAAATCTCTCTGAAAAATTGAAGTCATCCTCTTCATCGGGCAATCCGACATAACGACCGGGAGTGAGTACATAATCCAATTCTTTTACTCTTGCAACAGGTACGGAAGCACAGAAACCAGCTATATCTTCGTATTGTCCATCCGGATTACGCCAATTATGATAGGTGCCGGCTATCTTCGCAATATCATTATCCTCCGGATTCTCCGAACCATTCGAGAGTTCACGTGTACGGCGGTTAATCAAATGGCCAAGATTGCGTGCGTCGATAAACAGTATCTCTCCACTCCTGTTTCGGAATTTCCCATTGGTGCGGTTACGGCTTAGAAACCATAGTGCTGCCGGGATTTGTGTGTTGAGAAATAATTTGGCCGGAAGATTCACGATGCAGTCTATCAATCCGGCTTCGATTAGTGCCTTACGTATCTCTCCTTCACCCGAAGTTTTAGAGGTCAATGCTCCTTTTGCCAGTACAACCCCGGCCTGTCCATTTGGTGCCAGATGATAAATGAAATGTTGCAACCATGCGAAATTGGCATTTCCAACCGGAGGTACGCCATATTGCCAACGTCCGTCTTTACGCAACAGGTCTCCTCCCCAATCGCTCACATTAAAAGGCGGATTGGCTATGATATAATCGGCTTTCAAATCTTTATGGGCATCATTGAGGAAAGAGCCTTCGTTGTTCCACTTTACCTGCGAACTATCAATACCACGAATGGCAAGATTCATCTTGCACAAACGCCAAGTGGTCTGGTTGCTTTCCTGTCCATAGATAGAAATATCATCCACCCGACCTTGATGTTCTTTCACAAACTTCTCGGAATGGACAAACATACCACCTGAACCACAGCACGGGTCGAAAACCCGACCTTCATAAGGCTCAAGCATCTCGACCAACAATTCCACAACGCTTCGAGGGGTATAGAACTGTCCTCCTTTTTTGCCTTCGGCAAGGGCAAATTCCCCGAGGAAATACTCGAATACATGGCCTAACACATCGGCACTTCGGGCTTTCGCATCACCCAATGCAATGTTACCTATCAAGTCGATCAACTCTCCCAAACTGGTCGGATCGAGATTTTGACGGGCAAAGACTTTTGGAAGCACTCCTTTGAGAGAACTGTTTTCTTTTTCTATGGCATCCATCGCTGCATCAACCGTCTTCCCGATAGTGGGTTGTTTCGCCTGCGATTTCAGATACTCCCAACGAGCTTCCTTGGGTACGAAGAATACATTTTCAGCTTTATACTCATCAATATCTTCGGGATCTGCCCCGCTCGCTTCTTCCGCTTTCAGCTTCTCATATAGCTCCTCAAAAGCATCGGAAATGTATTTTAAAAAGATAAGTCCCAATGCGATATGCTTATATTCAGCAGCATCGATGTTTTTCCGCAATTTATCTGCCGTTTTCCAAAGTTGTTTCTCCAAAGGTTCCTCTACCGCCTTCCTGTTTTTCTTCGCCATATTTATTTTTAAATTTTCACAATTATATTCTTACTCTATCTTATTTGATATAAGCTATTACTTGAAAGTTAGATATCTCCCTCTACACCATATCTCTATAAGACCATATTATGAAAGGCAAATTTAAGAAATTAAACCGGATAAACAGGTGGTAATGTTAATTTAAATATCACATTTTAAACACTAAGAAAAAAATATGGCTAACAGACTTATAAAGTAAAGATATCTATATCTTTTTTCCTCTACTTCTCTTTGGAACAATAGACTGTTTTTGCTCTGATTCACTCTTTCGTTTCTTTGGCAATCTCGGATCATCCCACGATTCCTGATATTGAGAATCAGTTTTATTTGTTTTCCAGAGATACGGATATGCATAACTTCCTAAACCATACCATTTGACTTTTGCTTTGACAACCTGACCGTTTTCCACAAGTATCTTGTCTCTCAAACGCATTTCGTATTTTCCATAAGATACAAAAGTATCAGGATGTTCTTTACTAAAAAAGAGTTTGCTCTTCTCGTCATTCAGAAAAACATACGAAGAAAATTTACCTTCTACGTTATTCCGATCCATGTTTTCAAGATAAATCCATCCGCCATTTCTCAATATTGTTTCTTGTGTGGTAGTAAATAGGGAAGGTTACAATAGGAGCTATACAAAAATATACTTTCGGGACCTGTTTTTCTATTCAATTTAACTTTCGGTATTCATTGGGAGTTATACCAACTTTTTGTTTAAACAGACGGGTGAAATGTTGTTGGTATTTAAATCCCAATTCGGTAGCTATATCGTTCATGGTTTTTGTGGAATCCGATATTTTGATTTTAGCCTCATCAATCACCCGGGTTTGAATATATTCCATAGCAGTATTTCCGGTTTCTTTTTTAATCAGGTCGCCAAAATAATTGGGTGACAGATGCAATTTATCTGCGCAAAACGCTACGGTAGGAAATCCTAAATCAATCGCTTCGCCCGATGTGAAATAATCATTCAGAAGGCCTTCCAAACGCACTAAAATATCACTGTTAACATGCGTACGGGTAATAAATTGACGGTCGTAAAAACGCATACAGTAATCCAATAGCAGTTCGATATTGGAAACAATCAGCTTTTTACTGTGTTTGTCAATGGTATGATCAATTTCTAAAGCGATTTTTTCCAGACAATCAACAATGGTTTCCCGTTCCTTTTTTGAAAGATGCAGCGCTTCGTTCACTTCATAAGAAAAGAACGTATAATCTTTAATTGTTTTGGATAACGATGTGCCTGCAATCAGGTCGGGATGAAATATCAGGGCATATCCTGATGGTTTTATAGCGACGCCTTTGCTATCGATACCATAAACTTGACCGGGTGATACAAAAACCAACGTGCCATCCTCATAATCATAAGACTGGCATCCGTAGGTAATATCGCCACATTTGACATCTTTAAGAAAAATGGCATAGATACCCATATATCTTTTAAAATGTTGAATGGCCGGCTTATTATCGAAATTGATAACATTCACCAGAGGATGTAGTGTATCTACCCCTACATGATTATTATACTGCCTTACACTATCTATTTTAGAAATTTGTTCCATAGTCAAAATATTGAAGTCTTACGGTGCAAATTTAATAACTCCTGTTCCATTTGCAATCAGATGGTTGAAAAATCCGTAAAAGTGGTAAAAAACAACCTGATAATCCGTTTTATGTATAAAATAAATGCCAAATTATTATGCGTACTTTGCAAAGTGAAAATGTTGTGATACAATCGTTAAGATATTTTTATTAAAATCGAAAAGATGAAAGAAACAATCCATAAACAATCGTCAAGGAGAAAATTTATTCGACAGGCAATGCTTGTCGGTGCAGGCATATCGCTTGCAAAACCTTTACAAATATTTTCACAAACATATAAAAGAGAACCAAAAATGTAAAAAGTAAAATCAAGAGGTTACGCAGCCTCTGACAAAACCGGAAAACTTTCGCCATGGGAATTTGAACGTCGTCCGGTAGGTGATAATGATATTTTAATTGAAATCAAATATTCGGGCATCTGCCATTCGGATATTCACCAGGAACGCGACCATTGGGCACCACAACAATACCCACAGGTTCCGGGACACGAAATAGCAGGAATTGTAGCTGCAGCAGGTAAAAATGTAACTAAATTTAAAGTTGGAGACAAAGCCGGAATCGGGTGCATGGTCGACAGTTGCATGAAATGCGAAAGTTGCAACCACGGAGAAGAGCAACATTGCGAGAATGGCAAAACCATTTACACGTATGGTTCTCCGGATGAAACTTCTCCATCGGGAATTACACAGGGTGGATATTCCAACAACATTGTGGTAAAGGAACATTTTGCGATTAAAATTCCCGAAAATATCGACCTGCAGTATGCGGCTCCCTTGTTATGTGCCGGGATAACCACTTATTCGCCTCTAATGAGGGCCAATTTCAAGAAAGGAGATAAAGTGGGAGTAGCCGGTATTGGAGGTTTAGGGCATTTGGCCATCAAACTGGCAGTCTCAAAAGGTGCGGAAGTGTACGCTTTCACTACCTCTGCTTCAAAAGTAGAAGATATCAAAGGTTTTGGAGCCAAGGAAGTAGTTGTGGTTGATACGATGGACAGTTTGAAACCTTATTATGGTAAGTTGGATTATATGATTTCCACCATTCCTTATGATTTTGACATATCGGCATATGCGATGGTTTTAAAACCGTATAAATCGTTCACTCAGGTAGGTATGCCTATCAAAGGCAATTTATCGGTCAATAATTTTTTAATGATACGCAACCGGGTGAATCTGAATGGTTCTTTAATCGGTGGGATACCCGAAACCCAGGAAGTAATGAACTACTGTTCTGAAAAAGGTATCTATCCGCAGATACAAATTATCAAAGCTGACCAAATTAATGAAGCTTGGGATAAAGTGGTAAATAAAGAGGCGCGGTACAGATATGTAATAGATGCAAGTACTTTTTAAAAATAATAAATATTATGACAAGATTATTTTCAATATTTCTTTTTATCATAAGCTCTTATTCTCTATCTTCCTGCAATAAATCCGAAATGGAGATTGAAGAGCCCGGTGTTATTGAAAACACGGATACCATTAAACAAACAAATATAATGAAAACAACAAAATTAAAGATAACAGTAGGCGACAAAGTCTTGTTTGCCGATTTATATGATAATGCAACAGCAAAAAGTTTTATAGATAAACTTCCGTTAACTCTGCCAATGCAGGATTTATACGAGCGGGAAATGGTGTACCGCTTTGAAGAAGCACTGCCGGCTTATGAGGCACACACAAGCGGATATGAAGTGGGAGACATTTCATACTGGACTCCATGGCACAGTTTTGTCATTTTTTACAGGCAGAATGGCGAAATAATCGGTAATCTACAAAAAGTAGGTCGTATTCAAAAAGATGTTGAACTTTTTCAAACAACAGGGAACATCAATGTGAAGTTTGAGTTGGTAAAAGAAGATTAAATCTGTTTTTTTGAGAAAAATGAAATGACAACGACAATGAAATCAAAACTTATTTTCCCATTGATTCTATCCATTTTTATAATGAATGTGAACGCTCAAAATCATACAATAATGAAAGAAATAAAAAAACAAACGGCCGGTAGAGACCAACTGGGCGATTTTGCGCCCAAATTCGCGGAACTTAACGACGATGTGCTTTTCGGGCAGGTGTGGAGCCGTCAGGCCGAACTTTCTCCGAAATTAAGAAGCCTTATTACCGTAACCGCACTTGTCAGTGCGGGTATTACCGATACCTCGCTGAAATATCATCTCGAAACGGCCAAGAAAAACGGTATCACGAGGGCAGAAATGGCCGAAGCCCTTACGCACATTGCATTTTATGCAGGTTGGCCAAAGGGGTGGGGAGCATTTCGTCTGGCAAAAGAGGTTTATGTGGAAAATAATTGCGATCCCGTCAATGCCAAAGCAGGAATTTTCGGCCTGGGTGAACCGAATGAAAAGTACAAAGATTATTTTATCGGAAAATGTTATCTGAAATCGATGGTATCTCCCGATAAAACGAATACCCTGAATGTGTCTAACGTGACTTTCGAGCCGGCTTGCAGGAACAACTGGCACAGGCATACCACGGAACAGATTCTGATGGTGACGGCCGGCGAAGGCTGGTACCAGGAATGGGGAAAACCCGCACAATTTTTACAGGAAGGGGATGTGGTGACCATTCCGATTGGCGTAAAACATTGGCACGGTGCAACGACAGATGAATGGTTTTCTCACCTTTCCATTATGGATACGGCCAAAGATAAAACGCAGTGGCTGGAGCCGGTAAACGATTCCGATTATCGGAATTTATCCAAATAATTTTGACAACACACAAAAAAGAAAACCGGAGAAGTCATTGTATGAGTTGCTTCGGATACGATTGGCGTAGCCATAACCTGTTGTGTGAGTGCAAGAGGCTGTTACACAACCGGAATCGATTTCCTGATAAACGGAGGCTCCAAAGCCAATATACTTGAATAGGCAAAGCAGACGGCTCCCGAAGAGTTGCGTAATGCACTTGGATGAAAAAATGTAACCATACAATGGGAAAGAAATCAGCAATGGAATAAATCGCATAATATGAAACGAATAGCAATTATAATTTTAGCAATCGCAATGATTGCCAGTACAAACGACCAAAAAGAAGGAGAAAATATGAATAGTACACTAAAACTGACACAGGAATGGGATAAAACTTTCCCGAAATCCGACAAAGTGAAACATCAAAAAGTAACATTTAAAAATTTGTTCGGCATCACCCTGGCAGCCGATTTGTACATTCCCAAAGGGAAAGAAAACGAGAAAATGCCGGCTATAGCCGTTAGTGGTCCTTTCGGGGCGGTGAAGGAACAATCTTCGGGCTTGTATGCTCAAACCATGGCTGAACGGGGGTTCCTGACCCTCGCTTTCGATCCTTCATACACCGGCGAGAGCGGCGGCGAACCCCGCTACGTCAATTCTCCCGACATCAATACGGAAGATTACAGCGCTGCCATCGACTACCTCAGCTCCCGCAGCGATGTGAACCCCGAACAGATTGGCATCATCGGCATTTGCGGATGGGGAGGCATCTCGTTGGCGGCGGCCGTCAACGATACCCGGATCAAAGCTGTCGCAGTGTCGACGATGTACGATATGAGCCGTGTAGCCGTCAAGGGATATTTCGATTCGATGGATGAGGAGCAACGCTACCGGATGAGGGAACAGCTCAATGCGCAACGGTTGGTCGATTATACGAACGGCACGTATCAGCGGGCCGGCGGCGTGGTTGACCCGTTGCCCGAAGATGCTCCGCAGTTTGTGAAAGATTATTACGATTACTACAAGACCCAACGGGGTTATCACAAGCGTTCGTTGAATTCGAACGAAGGGTGGAATACAGTGAGCAATCTCTCCTATATGAAAGCGCCGTTGCTGGCTTATGCGGGAGAGATCAGGTGCGCCGTGCTCGTTATCCACGGTGAAAAGGCTCACAGCCGCTATATGGGCGAAGACGCTTTCAAGGCGCTCAAAGGTGATAACAAAGAATTGACGATTATCCCCGGAGCCGTCCATACCGATTTGTACGACAATAAAGCCGGTGCCATTCCTTATGATCGGATGGAAGCATTCTTCGATAAAAATTTGAAGTAAAATGAGTCTGCTCTGAAAACCCCATTTTTTCAAATTGCTGAAAAATGAAGTTTAACCGGACAAATGTGATTGTTTTTATTAATTGAAAGTATGTTTACAATAATATACATATTGAAACATAAATTAATTATATATTGTGGCAGTTTTTGCCAAAAAAGCGCTCTTTGACTTATTCGCGTCATATAATTCACTATCCTGACGAAGTTTATCCACAACGAGCGGGAGTATGCCCATAGTTTGTGCTTGGCAAGTGACCTGTAACGGCTCTTGTCATTCGGGTAATGGTATCCTAACTGGAAAATGCTTGCTTCGACATTGTTCCTGATATTTTTTTCATCTATCGGGATATCGTCCAATTTCTTCCTCAGAGCGGCAGCCCTGAGGTTATCCTCATCGAAGTAGCGGTATTTTCCTTCTTCAGTCTTGATCCTCCATTTCCTCTGTGTTTTGTCTTTGCGGAGTTTTACCCGTTGTGCCTGTATTGTTGTTCCTGTTTTGTTGTCGGTTACTATTAAATTGATTTCATTCTGTTCGTCCAAACGGATGTCATATCTCGGTGCGGGGCCTTGCATGCCTGTGAGTATCAGCTCGATGCCATTTTTATCGCTTTGGCAATACTCCTGATTATCAGCACTGTGGTAAGCCCCGTCGGCATATACTTTCTCTATTTTGTCGGATATTATTTCCTGTGTCCGATCCAGGGCTTGTTCAAGGAAGCCGTTGTCCGGAGCCGATGCCACCGTTACCTCGGTATCGGTTATCAGGTTCAATGCCGTATCTTTGTCATCTCCCGGTTGGTCGCATGTCTAATACCCTTTGACCTTGTTGCCGTCTTTGTCACGGTAATGGCAGTCGGTGTCATGGGGTGACTGTATGGATTTGGCGCTGACTTTCTCCTTTTCCAGAGGAACGACAGTTTTGTCCCTGCCAACCGAGTATTGTTGTTCGAAAACCGCTTTAAGGGTCTGGTAATGACCATAGTCATGCTTCTTGAAGAGCCCTATAAAACGGTACATCAGTTTGCCCAGTTCAACGAACCTGGCATCAACCTCGGCCTTTGTACTGCGGTACACCACCTTGTTGCCCGTTTCACCCTGTATGCTTTCGATAAGGGAAAACATCTCTTTGGACAGGCTCTTATTGAAGATATGTTCCTCCCTTTCATTGATAAACAGACGCAGGGTTTCATGAATCAACTCGTAACGGGAGTACCAGGCGATATTGCTGCCGACCAGTTTACTGTCCATGCGCACCTGCTTGCCGCTCACCTCAAACTCCAATAGCTGGTCACGGGTGATTTGCCCCTGGCACTTTTTGAACAGGTCTTCGCCGTGTTCCCTTGCATAGTCAACCAGATTGCGACGGAAAAGGTAGTAAGTGGATGAAACAGGCTCAGCGTCCTCTAACGACATCAGACCCAGAGCACTGCGAACAAGTAAATTGTATGCGCAGTTCTCAAACAATTGTGCGTCGCTCCATCCCTGGCCTTCCTTGAGGATCATCATACCGACCAAAATACGGATAGAGGCATTAGGAGCCCCCGTTCCATTAGAATAAAGTGGTCTGAAAATAGACTCATCCACACGCATTACAACATGGTTTCGGAACCGGTTATGCCAGGAGTCATTTTTTAGGTATTCTTTCTTCTTAGAGTCTCTGAAGTACTCCGTCGGTGATGAAAAAATGCCCAATTGAGGGTTTTCGTCCGATTTTTTGAACATATTATACAGTTTTAAGCCCTACTAAGGTAGTGAATAATAGATATATACGCAAATATTTCAAAGAACTTTTCAGGTGAAATTTACCTGATTTATAAAATTTATTGTACAAAAAATTTTAAACTAAATTATCACTCCGACTTTTCGGAGCGGACTCAAATTTAAGTTTTTGCCCTTAACTGTCAGATTAAATCTAAACTAATTCAGATAAATTGGTTGAAAACAATGCCCCAGTTTCTGACGGGTTGAGTCCATTTCTTTTCTATCTCGCTGATAGCAAGATATACGGACTTCTTTACGGCATCATCATTGGGGTATGAAAGTTTTGCTTTCGTATACTTTCTGATCTTGCCGTTAAGATTCTCTATGAGGTTGGTAGTATATATAATCTGCCTGATTTCAATTGGATATTCAAAGAAAGTGGTGAGGTCGTCCCAGTTGTTTCGCCAGCTCCTGACTGCGTACAGGTACTTCTTGCCCCAGATCCCCTCGAAACGGTCAAGCGCTGCTGCCGCCAGATCCCGGTTAGGAGCGGAATAGATTTCCTTCATGTCAGCCGTAAAAGCCTTCAGGTCTTTGTAGACGACATATTTGCAGCAGTTGCGTATCTGGTGGACGACGCATATTTGTGTCGCAGCCTGAGGAAATACAGAGCGGATGGTGTCGGTGAAGCCGTTGAGATTGTCAGTACAGGTTATGAGGATGTCCTCCACGCCCCTTGATTTCATATCTGTCAGTACCGTCATCCAGAAGGACGAACTCTCAGCCTTGCCGACCCACATCCCGAGAACTTCCTTTCTTCCGGTCTTGTCGAGCCCTACGGCAAGATATACGGTCTTGTTGATGACCTTGCCGCCATCCCTCACTTTGAACACTATGCCGTCCATCCATACAATCATATACTGCTGTGACAAAGGTCTGTTCTGCCATTCAAGAGCGGACTGCGTAACCTTGTTCGTTATCACGGAAATCACCGAGCTTGAGAGATTTACCTGATAGATGTCTCGCAACTCATCCTCTATGTCAGACACGCTCATCCCTTTGGCGTACAAGGATATGACAAGACGCTCTAACGACATACCTTTTTTCTCGTGTTTCGGTATTATTATAGGCTCAAACTCTCCGTTCCTGTCACGTGGTACTTTAATATCAGCCTCTCCGTGTAGAGTCTGTATCCTTTTAGTATATGAACCGTTACGCGAATTGCCGCTGTTGTCTCCGGCATTGTTGTTTTTCTCATACCCCAGATGCGCATCCATCTCGCTGTCCAAAAGTTGCTCATAGAGCCGCGCATGAAGGTCGTTCATGAATTTGTCTACATCGTCCTGAGTGTGGAACTGTTTCAGAAACTCTTTGTCAAACAACTGACCAGGAACAATATAACCTTGATTCTCGTTTGATTTGCTTTTTGCCATTTTCTCTTCCATTTGTGCGAATGTTTAAAGTTAATAATTTATATCAACTCTTCACATTTACACAAAAATCGGGATGGTGTCTCTTAAGATAATTCTTACAATAGTTCCGTTATTGTTTCCGGTGTCTGACTTGTCGGTTATCGTGTAATTAATTTCAAATTGTTGACTTTGGTTGTAGTGTTCGATTCGTTCTTGTACAATTTTTAATCCCAAGGATTGGTGACCTTCTTTTTTAGTTGAAATAGATTTGTTGTAGCCGATACCGTTGTCATCAATTTCTATGATTAAACCTCCAGTATCAGCATATACCCTGATTATAAGACGCGCATCTTTTTCTACCTGCATCAATCCGTGCCAGAGAGCATTTTCCACAAAAGGCTGAAGAAGCAAGGGTGGAAATGGATAGCGTATCAGATTTAAATCTTCCTGAATATCTATTTTATAGTTGAAGATGTCGTTAAATCGCATCTGTTCAATATTCAGATAAAGCTCTATGGTTTTCAACTCGTCGGAAAGATTGGTCAAGTCATTTATACTGTTGTCTAATACTTCGCGAATAAAGCGGGCGAACTTTCCTAAGTAAAGGGAAGCTTTAGGTGCATCGTTTTCCAGAATAAACAGTTTGATGGAGTTAAGCACGTTAAAAATAAAATGAGAATTAATTTGGCTTCGCAGCACCTTTTGTTGCAGGAAGGCTACCTTTGTTATCAACTCCTGCTTTTGTTTTTGTTCCAAAAGAATTAAATTCTCTTTTTGCTGAAGATTAATTTCTTCTTTCAGTTTTTCCTGCATTTTTTGTTGTGCAATCTCCAACTCTTTCTGAAAAGTCAATCGTTGATTGTGCAACAATCGTATTCTGTAACTTAGCCCATAGCTAAAGACTAAACATTCCAATATGATGGCTGCGTAAAAAAAATCTATAGGATCGACCCAATTGGGAATTGGATTATTTACGACCTTTAAAGATATGAAGAGTGCATACATAGACAATGCCATATATAAAAATGAGCCCGTTGTAAAAAAATAGCGTGCAAATGCTTTTGTTTTTAGCGATTTAATGATAATAAAGAAGGCTAAAGAAAGGTGAATGGGCAGAAATATATATAAGAAGAAAATGGAATATATCTGTCTTGATATAAACGGTAAAAAATGCACAAGTATGCCGAAAATACTAATACCTATCAACACTTGAGAATAAAGGTTGAGATATTTAAAGATTTTAGGATAATAGGAGTGAAACTCTAAAAAGCGAATCCCGAACATCATGTAAAAGGCATGGTATGTCACCTGAACCATAAAACCAAAAGCCGGATTCCTTCGTTCAATGATCCAATCTAAATATGGCTGGTAAAAATCGAACTTATAAATTACATAGGCTGAAAGGAAAAAGCAGTAAAATGCGTAATATATAAATATTTTATCCTTGTTGACACGGTAAATAGAGGATGAAATGAGGATAAAAATCATCAAAAGGCTGGCGGTAACACTCCACAGGATGATTGATATTAATTTGATTTCAACCATTCAAATCTTCGATAAAATATTGTTTCTTTTTTGTCTCGATACAGGAATTACCGCCTTGTTTTCTAAAATGACCACCCCTTCGTTCTTATTGTAGGCTTTTATTTTATTCAGGTTAATTATATACGAATTGTGTACGCGATAAAAAATGGGTTCTTGCAGATCTTCTTCCAATTGTTTCAACTTTTTGGTGACCAGTATTTTGTTTTTATTCTCGAAGTGAACCCAACTGTAATTCCCATCTCCTTCTCCGTATAAAATTTCATCGGGATGATAAAAAACAATTTTACCATCGTGGTTAATTTTCACTTTCTGCGGCCCCCCTTTTA
>JARKQF010000103.1 GCA_029973975.1 Paludibacter sp. | reverse complement strand
TATCCGTAATGGTTTTATATTCATCTTCACTAAAGCTAAGCGCCTCCTTCCTTGAAGACAATGGTGCTGAAAAAACTGACAACATCTCCTCCAGGCTTGTATCCCAGATTTTATATATTCTCCGCAGGGTTTCAAGCGGTTGATGAAAAGGAAGATTATAAGGAAATACTTTCGATTTCAGCTCATCATACACAGTTTTTTCAACAAACTGAGGTTCGGCGAGCAATTCCGATTGAGTTATATCTTCTGTTATATCATGTCCTGTCAAATCCTTCAGATCGCCATGAAGAATATAATGTTCCAATATTTCGTTCACCAGATCAATATAGGGAAGAGACATATTGGTGTTTTCACATGAAAGCTGGATGTGTTGTATATCGGGTCTTCGCTTCAACAATTCATCAATGGGATTTTCTTTTTCATGCGGGATTTTTTCCAGATCGATAAAATGGAGCAGTTCAACCAAATAAGCTGCAGGGCTGAGCACTGAATTGCAATGATCGCAGACACAATAATCCATATTGCCCAGCAGATCTTCAAGAGTGGGATAAGCAATAGTTTCGTTTTGCACTTTCTCTAACTTGCCGGTAATGGAATAAACGTTGGGCATGGTACGAGCCGTAATATAGCCGGTAGCAATACCAATGGAAGCATTGTTTATTTCGACAGCTTTGTTATACGTCATTTCGGCTTCCACGGTATTAGGGAAATTTTCACCATAGGCTTGTAAGAATTCATTTTTTGTATAACCGGCTATCTGGTATGCCGAATATAGCCCAGACTTACTCAAAGCGACCATTGATTCATCCGAAGGACTCATCTGATACATCCTTTCCATGATTTTAGCAGAAGCTTTTGCCGGAGTAGTTAACAGATCGAATCCGTCCCAATTCTTCACAGGTTGGCTTCCAATAAGGTTTTTGGTCTGATTGCTGCTGAAAAACTGATAAAGTTCATCTGTGGGTGCATTGGCACCCAGGTCAATTTCTTTTCTTTTTATCATTTCACCTGCTACTGCCGTAGGATACCCGATTTTCACCTGAAAGGCAAGATGCCGGGCATATTCATCCGCTGTGATTCCCTGGGGCAAGTTATTATCAATCAAATTTTTCCATTCATCAGCTTTGTATAATCCGCTGGTTGCCAGATCAACATCTTTTTTAATATTGAATTTGTCGTATACTTTCCTGATAAGTGGCACGTTCTGTCCTGTGAGATAGCCCAGTTTGCCGTCTAATTGTAAAGCTGCAATCGTATTGGTATCAAATCCTTGTTCAGAAAGGGAATTCCATAATTTTCCACTGTCATTGCCTGCTTCTTTTTGTATTTGAGCAAAAATCGTTTTTTGTTGGGTGTTCAGTTTTCTTATATCCAACATTTCATTCATTGAAGAAACAGATGATGGCAGTTTGTTATTAAGGATCTGATCAACTGATAATGCTTCCAATGTACTTATGGTTTCCCGGATATTACCTGTTGCCGGAATTATATTTTTCTCAACGGCATTTTTTATAGCGGCCTCCGCATCTCCCGACGAAACGGATTTAATAGCCTCTTCAGTTCCCGGAACGCCTGCCCGCAATAAAGCATATACATGAGAAGAATCAATTTTTAAATTATCACTCAATTTAGCTGAACTGACAAGCATAGCCGTTATTCTTGCATCCCACCCTGTTTTGTTTGACAAATAGGTAATATGCTGGTTTTTATTATCTTCTTTTAATTCGGTTAAATTCAATTGACCCAAATAGGGTTTGGTTTCATTTAAAACCAAACTAAACTCAGTTTCTTTTTTAATTTCACCGCCAGATACAATGATGTCCAGTGTCTCATCACTTGACGCATTGAATTTAATGGCAGATCTCCCAATCTCTTTTCGCTCGTTTTTTTCGTAAACCCGCACCTCGATATCCGGATTATCATCAACTTTGTAAGAAATAGTATACTCACCGTTCTTTCCTGAAATCGTTTTACCCGCGGAAGCGCCGTTCACGATAGTGAGAATAAATACTTCCACAACATAACCAGAGAGAGGTGCTCCTCTATCATCGGTTATTGTACCTCTTACGGTATACGAATTGTCATTATCCGGTTTTTCGTCATCATTTCCAGGTTCATCAGCGAATGCCTTCAGATCTTTCAATATCTGATTGAGTTTCGCAGCAGTAGTGGCTTCTACAAAGCCTTTAAGTTGATCTCCCAATTTTTGCTGAATCTGGAAAATGTGTA
>JARKQF010000071.1 GCA_029973975.1 Paludibacter sp. | reverse complement strand
TGAAACCGCAAAAACCGTTTAGCGGAACACTGAATATCCGTATAGGATCAGAATTACACAAAAACATCGCCCTTGAAGCAAGAAAAAAAGGAGAAACCCTGAATAGTTTTATAAAAAAAGCCTTACAAAAAGTGATGTTGTAATTTTCCACTTGAGGAATGAGAGCGGACTAAAGACTATTTCATTTCAGCTAAAACCAATTTAATCCAGTTCGAAAGTGAATTCGTCATGAGGTTCGGTTCTCCACGCATATTTCTGGGTAGTAGGAGAGATCGCGAACAAAGGTGAGAATGTTTTTACCTTCACGGTTTTTCCATCCGGCAGAAATTCGAGGATACGCAGCCAGCCGTCGCCACCGTTACCATGCCACCCTCCACCAAGGGCCTGGGCATTGAACACCATCTGGCTTACCTTTTTTCCTCCGGCATTTTCATCTACCCTGAAAGCGATGTGGCCTTTCGGATCGTCGGGAATTCCAATATGACCGGCAAAAACCATCTGGATATTCTTCGAGGGTTGCACTAATTTCTGCCATATGGCTTCTCCGTAGTTAGGATCGGGAATCTTATAATTCTCATGTACGATATGATTGTTGTTACTATCCATATAGGAATGCGTGAGAAGGATCACGGTATGATCCGTATACTGCTCTTTTTCAATTACACCTTTCGCCCATTCCAACGCTTCGTCACGCGGTGCAAATTCCAGTACGAGTACCAGAAACTTCCTTCCATGCGGACTGACAAACTCGTAAGCTGCATTTGCCAGTGTAGGTCTCCCTTCAGCATTCATTCCCACCTCACGGAGCATCTTCTGATTCAACCGGTTCTTATTAGGCGGAAAATATTTGTCGAAATGAGTATAACGGTTTTCCGCATTCACAATACCATAATCATGATTACCGATGGTCAGGATATAGGGCAGTTGTCCGTCTAAACGCCCGAAAGCCGAAGATACGGCTCCCCATTGGGATACACTGGCTTGGTTGGCTTTTTTCCCGTCGGGGTTGAACAGATCGTTCTGTTCAACCAGATCTCCGGTACACAACACCATCTTTGTATTCAATACTTCCGTATTATTTACTACCCAGGCAAGCATCAGATCCAAAATCGGTTGATTGTAATCGAATTTCATATAGGTCTGTACATCGGGAAGAAGAATGAGGCTCCACGAATCCTTATCACTCAGCGAAGGTTTGGTATAATCGTCCTGCTGTGCCGAAAGTGTAAAACATAAGACAGAGACAAATAAAAGGAGTAACAACGATTTTTTACGCATAATAATTCAATTCATTAATTGTATAACAAAAGGTAAATCAAAATACAGATATGCAAATATAGTGAAAGCCGGGAGAAAAGCCAAGCTCGCTTGAGTTTTTCCGAGGCGCATCCTATATTCTGGAAATATAGCATAATTTCGTAAGATTGATTTTAAAGTTTGTTGAAAAAAAAAGATTTCTTGTATTTTCGTTACAAATTCATACCTTTGATTTCGGATTTCGGATTTCTAACTTTTAAAATTCTAACTTCCTGCTTATGCGATTTACATCTTTCCAGAATCTCTTCTTCTCAATCTTTTTGATTTTTTTGAGTACAACTGTGTCCGCACAGAAGAAACAGTTAGACCATTCGGTATACGACGACTGGAAAAGTCTTCGGGACATTACTATAAGCGATGATGGCGGTTTTATCAGCGCTATTGTCAACCCACAGGAAGGAGACAGTATTCTCTTCATCCGGAACTTGAAAAAGGATCAGAGCCTGAGACTGAAGGG
>JARKQF010000051.1 GCA_029973975.1 Paludibacter sp. | reverse complement strand
AGAACAGGCAAAAACCAATAAAGTACTAAACAAAAATTTTTTCATTTCTTGAAGTTTTAGTGATTCTACATAAATGTTATTTAATTTCTGAGACAATTCAACTCGGTCTCAATTTCTATTACAACAACCACTTTTAATTTTTGTTTAAACTACTTTTTATAATTTACTTTCAAAGGCATTACATGTAGCGTTCCACAAACGGGATTTTTAGAATCAGGAACCATGACTTTTACAATTTGATTACATAGATTTTAACTACATAGATTGTTAATTCAAAATTTCAAATTTCAGGATTTGGCTTCGCTGATTTACTTAAAAATCCAATGTCAACTGCTGCTCAGTAAGGCGGAAACTCTTCCGGTGATAGGGAGTAATTCCATATCGACTTATCGCTTCACGATGCGCCTTGGTGGGATATCCTTTATTACGATGCCAACCGTATTCGGAATGGATTTCATGGAGCTCTTTCATATATTCATCACGGTATGTTTTTGCAAGAATCGAAGCGGCAGCTATAGACCTGTATTTCATATCACCTTTTATTATGCAGCTATGAGGGATATTACCGAAGGGACGAAAACGGTTGCCGTCCACCAAAATATATTCAGGGGGTATCTGCAGACGAGCCAATGCCCGATGCATCGCCTTTACGGAAGCCCATAGGATATTCATTTCATCAATTTCTTCCGGGGAACAACTTTCCACAGCATAACACAAAGCATTTTCTTCGATGATCTTCCGTAATTCATCTCGTTCTTTTTCCGAAAGCTGTTTGGAATCATTCAATCCGTCACAATGAAAATCATCAGGCAAGATCACCGCAGCGGCAAAAACGGGTCCGGCCAGACAGCCACGCCCGGCTTCATCACACCCGGCCTCCAAACGGCCCGGTTGCATACAAATCATTAATGGATCAAACTGTTTCATCCCACTTTCCATCACTGTCCACCATCACTTAACCACCAAACCACCTGGGCACTTTTCCACTTTATTGAAGAGGTATCACTACCCGGTTATCTTCCGGAGAAAAATCTAACAAAAATGATTCCACATCAGCTTCATTCCCCATTTGGTCAGCAAAAAGACGGATCGCTTCCTTTATCTCCGGCTCCAACCTTTCATCTCCTCCCACATGCATCAGGTTCAGCCTTACAATCACATCCGTAAGCACCTCACGGGTTTCCTGAGACATATGAATATCCAACCTTTGCAACCTGTTCTCAGCCACTCGCCGGGTAACAGCCTCCAGTTTATCACGATATATAGCTGTCAGGTCAGGATTACCGGGGAGAGAGGTCACAAAACGGGTATTAATAGAAAGACCGGTATCAGTCAGTTCCATCAGTCTGTAGGCAAAAGGATATTGTGCCAACGAAGCAGTTTCCACATCATAGATAACATTTCCGGCAGAAGAGGTATGCATAGTGATATCATTGGCGTGAAAATGTCCTGTAAAAACTACTTTCAGTCCGGCATCG
>JARKQF010000048.1 GCA_029973975.1 Paludibacter sp. | reverse complement strand
CTTCTTTGTGAGACTTTCGTGGGTTCCTGTTTCAACAATCTCGCCATTGTCGAGCACTACGATTTGATCTGCATTTTTAACGGTACTGAGCCGATGTGCTATTACTATAGATGTCCTGCCTTCGAAAAATCTACCCAGGTTGTCCATGATAATTTTCTCGTTATTCGTATCCAACGCATTGGTTGCTTCATCTAAAAAAACAAACTCCGGATTTTTATAGATAGCCCTTGCAATGAGGATTCTCTGCTTCTGACCCTGACTGAGCGCATGTCCTTCGGATCCGATTTTGGTATCGTATTTTGATGATAATGTTTCGATGAATGGTCTGATGTTGGCTGTATTTACAGCGTTTAATAGCCTGTCTTTGTCAATTTCTTCGTCACCTGGTGCAATATTCCGGGCTATACTGTCGGTAAAGATGTATCCTTCCTGCATCACAACACCACAATTTTTTCTCCATTCGCGCATGTTGTATTGCAATAAGCTGTTGCTGCCCAGAAAGATATGCCCTTTTTGTGGTTTGTAGAAGCCCAACAATAATTTCATCAGGGTAGTTTTGCCACTTCCACTCATTCCCACAATGGCAGTCTGTTTTCCGGAGGGAATATGTAGGTTTATGTTTTTTAAAACAGGTTTTCCAGCTGAGGTCGTATCGTAAGCAAATGTCAGATCGTGAATTATAATGTCCTGTTTATCAGGGACAATGTGAGTCTGATCGGGCTTGTCATCATCTTCATCGTCTTTGGTATAAACTTCGCTGAGCCTTTCGATGCTAAGGCGCGCATCCTGTGATTCCCGATAGAAGTGGATCAACTGATCAATTGGGCTGTTGAGTTGCCCCAGAATGTATTGCACTGAAAGCATCATGCCCAGACTCATATTGCCGTCGATCACGAATTTGGCAACCAGTGCAGTAATGATGATATTTTTGGTTTGATTGATGAAAATAGCCCCTGAATCCTGATACTGACTTAATGCCAATCCTTTGATTCTCAGCTTGAAGAGCTTAGCTTGTATTCTTTCCCATTCCCATCTTTTTTGTTGCTCACAAGCGTTTAGCTTGATTTCCTGCATGCCGGTAATCAGTTGAATTACGTTGCTTTGATTGGCGGCTTGTTGTGCAAAATTCTTGTGATCCAGCGCTTCTCTTTTTTTCATAAACAGGCTAACCCAAAAGAAATACAGCAGACTGCCCACTAAGAAAATCAGGAAAATAGTTACATTGTAAAACAAAAGGATTAGTGTGAATATCACGATGTTAAATAGCCCAAACAAAATGTTCAGGGTGGAGTTTGTAAGGTAATTCTGGATACGGGTATGATCACCCATGCGTTGTAACAAATCACCGGTCATTTTAGTGTCGAAGTAGCCCATGGGTAACCGCATCAGCTTAGCCAGAAAG
>JARKQF010000034.1 GCA_029973975.1 Paludibacter sp. | reverse complement strand
TAGTAGAATAATGATCAATTTCTTGTTCATACGATTGTTTTATTTTCTATTTTTAAAAGAGATATTATCCATTTTCAGGCACTACATTCCATCCGGAGAGTACACCTCCATAAAAATAGAATGGAACTTTATATCTTTTGGTAGCGCCGTATTTTTCTTTTGGTTAATGTTCTCCCGGAGATATTTCTACCAGTCCGGTCCCATTCATTATTACGCAGGCTGCCCCCAGATTCGCATGATTGACGACAAAGTTAAAACTTTCTTTAGATAAAACTTCAATTGTTAATGATTTCATGTAACTTCCACGCCTGGATATGCCTGATGCCCTGATTTGAGATGTTCCATCACGACTACTACCATATCCATTACATTCGTCCGTGTGTTTCCGGTGATAATATGACCGCCGGCTTGTTGGAAAAAATGGTAAGAATCGGAATTTTGGAGAAAGACCCGGGGATCGATATTTTTCTTCACCGCAATAGCTATCGTTTCATTATCAACAACGGCTCCTGCGGCATCGGTCGGTCCATCTGTACCGTCTGTTCCCGCACATAAGATGGTGATCTGTTTTTCGTGATCAATTTTGGTAGATAAATACAAGGCCAGGTGCTGATTGCGCCCGCCCGATCCATTTCCCGAAACTTTTACAGTCGGTTCACCCCCAAAAAGCAGGCAAACGGGCTTTTTACCGGTAGCTTGTTGGTAGTTTTCGATTGTTTTCAGAATAAAATCGGCTACATTCGTGTAATCTCCTATTAACTTGTCGGTAACGATATGGGTCTTAAAACCAAGCTCCTGTGCTTTACGCGACGCACCTTCAAGTGCCAGTAAGTTATTCCCGATTATGTAATTTTGGACGTTCCTGAAAATAGCATCGTCCGGCTTGGGTGTTTCGGGAATTAAACCGGTCAATCCTTTTTTCAAATGGTTCAGCATGGGAGACGGGAAAGAATTTTCCAGCGAATACTTTTCGATGACCGCCCACGCGTCGGCAAATGTAGTGGTGTCTCCAAGGGTAGGGCCGGAAGCAATGACATCGAGGCGGTCACCGGTAACATCCGATAAAATCAGGCAAACGGTTGTTGCCGGATAAAGCGTTTTGGCAAGTTGTCCGCCTTTCACGTTCGAAAGATGCTTGCGTACGGCATTTATTTCGGTAATATCAGCACCGCATTTTACCAGCAGTTCATTCGCATGTCTCAGGTCATCGAGCGTGGTTCCTTCCGGGAAATCCGCCATCAGTGCTGATGCACCGCCCGATATCAGGCAGACAACCAGGTCTTCTTCACCGGATTGCCGGGCAATGTCCAACATTTTTCGTGTCCCTTTCACGCCTTCGGCGTCCGGTATCGGATGTCCCGCTTCGGTAAGTTTCAGGTATTTTAAATTGGTTTCGTGCCCGTATTTGGTAACAACGTGCCCCCCTGTTATTTTGTCGCCTAAAATTCGTTCGGTTTCTTTAGCCATTAAAGCGGCTGCTTTTCCGGCTGCCAAAACGTAAATATGCCTGAATCGGGATAACGGGTATGATTTACCGGCAATTTGCAGTACCTCACCATTCCGTTTTATTTGTCTTTGAATCAATTTTTCAGGCAAAACACTTTCAACTCCGGCGAGAAATATTTCTTCGGCTTTCTTTCTCATCTTTATTTTATCACAATATAAAAAATGAAGTCAACCATACACACAGGAATGTAACGATTCCCATCACGATAGTAGCCGTAGAATAGACTCTTAACGTGGTATCAGAATTGATCCCGGAAAATCGGGCAATCACCCAAAAATAAGAATCATTGGCGTGAGACACCATCATTGAGCCGGCACCCATCGAAATCATTACCAGAAGTTTTCCGGTTTCGGAATCCAGTCCCAGTGCAGGTAACATGGGTGCAATGAACGATGCCGCAGTAATGATCGCGACTGTTGATGAACCCTGTGCGGTTTTCAGTATGGAAGCAATCAGAAAGGGAACAGCAAGGCCTAACCCTGTTTGCAGAAAAAACTCTCCGGCATAAGCGCCCACGCCGGTCTCTTT
>JARKQF010000018.1 GCA_029973975.1 Paludibacter sp. | reverse complement strand
TGCGCAATAAAAGTATCGATGGCTTCTTCTTTTACCAAAGAAACAGTGCAACCGCCAAAGCCACCACCGGTCATACGCGAACCGATAACGCCATCAATCTTCCAGGCTTCTTCGGCCATGCAGTCCAGTTCCGGACCGGTTACTTCGTAGTCATCACGCAAAGAGACATGCGAAGCGTTCATCAGTTGACCAAACAAGTTGATATCGCCGGCTTTCAACGCTTTCACGGCGTCCGAGGTGCGCTGTACTTCTCCTACGACGTGACGGGCACGTTTGTGAGCCACCGGATCGGTAATGGCAGATTCGATGCTTTTAAATTCAGCCTCAGTCAGCTCAGCAAGATATTTCAGTGGACGAACCGTATTAAGTTGTTCCACTGCTTTTTTACATTCGGCAACACGCTGGTTATAAGCGCCAGAGTCTAATTTATGAGGTGAGTGGGTATTCGAAATCACAATCTTAACCCCTTCGAGTTTCACTGGAACCAGTTCAAATTCAAGCGTATCGCAGTTCAGGTGCACCGCATGATCTTTTGCTCCGTTAGCCGATACGAACTGATCCATGATACCGCAATTCACCAATGCAAATTCATGCTCGGCTTTTTGTCCGATCAGGGCAATATCAGTACGGTTGAAATTAGTTCCCAATTGATCATTGAGTGCAAAAGCCGTTACAACCTCCAAAGCTGCCGAAGATGACAGTCCGGCTCCGTTAGGCACATTACCCCATATCAGGATGTCGTATCCCTGAGTAAAAGTAACGCCTCTTTTAATGAACTGCGCCATCACGCCCAGCGGATAATTCACCCATGATTTTTCGAGACGGGTTGTCAACTGATCAAAATTCAGGGTCACAATTTCCGGTTGATTCAGCGACTTGAAATTCATCACTTTTTTATCATTCTTTGCCAACAACAGGTTAGTTCCAAAACTCAAAGCACATGGAAAAACAGCGCCTCCATTATAATCCGTATGTTCTCCGATCAGATTTACACGTCCAGGTGCAAAATACACGGCATCTGCCGGCTTGCCATAGGTCGTTTTAAAAGCAGTTTTTAATTCTTGTGTAGTCATAATAATTATTTAGTTTGAAGTTTTCAAAAGGATGCGCAAAGTAACAAAAAAAAGCAAGAAATACGTATTAAGGAATGATGTTTTATAACAGATAAGAACGATTTGACTAAGTATTGGAACATTTTGACTAATTTGCGTTATAAATTGACTAATTTGTACACAGCTTTAATGGTTTATATGGTTTAAAAATTCAGGAGTTTAAAGGTTTAAAGGTTTTCGCTATTCACTTTTTTTGACGCTTTTTAATCAGGCAATTGCAAGGGTAAACACGCTGATGGTAATATAATCTGTTTCCATTAAGGCAATCATGCAAGCTTCCAGGGTAGAGCCTGTGGTCAACACATCATCCACTAACAACACATGTTTTTTACGAAAGACCGTTTTGTCATTCAGTGTGAAAACACTACTGGTATTTTGATAGCGCTCGAAGATATTTTTCTTTGTTTGCGTGGTGTTTTCTCTGATACGGATAAGGTGAGTTGTATCCACCGGTTTTTCCAGCATTTCAGCCAATCCTTTGGCTATCCATTCACTCTGGTTATAACCTCTTTTCGCATATTTTTTTGGATGCAGAGGAACGGGAACAATTACATCTACGGAACAAAAATCAGGAGAATTCAGCAGGTCTGCGGCCGCATATCTTCCAATAACCCGTCCGGCTTCCTTGTTGCCGCGGTATTTTAATTCGTGTAATAATTTTTGAAAAGGAGAACCTTTGTAAAAATGAAAGTAAGAAGTGGCGCGATATACCGGAACTTTTCCCCAGAATCTTTTCTCAACGGTATTGTCGGTTTCCATGTGATAGTGCGTTTTAGGTATCTCACGCAAGCATTTCAGGCAGATGATTTCTTCTCCGCGCATGAGGCTTTCATTGCAAATAACGCACAAATTGGGATACAACAAGTTCAGCAGATTGGTAAACAACGATTTCATAGTCAAACAAATTAATGTAATTATAACCATATAAGGCATATAAGTACATGTAAGTTAAGCAGTAGGGAGTAATCTGGGCAGTCTTAAACTACCACTAAGAAAAAAACAAATTCCAGATTTTGGGAATAAAAATAATCAGTCCGACACAAGCGGCAAATAAAGCGCTGATCAAAACCGCCCCGGCAGCCATGTCTTTCGCTTTCCCCGCCAATTCATGCCTTTGAGGTGAAACCAAATCGACTAAGTTTTCGATGGATGTGTTGACCATTTCAGCTCCGAATACCAATCCGAAACAAAGCAGACACAGCATCCATTCTGTTAAACTGATATTAAAAAAACATCCGGCTATCAGTACCAACACAGCAACAATCAGGTGAATCTGCATGTTTTTTTCAGATTTAATCACCATGCGGATTCCCCTGATTGCATGTTTAAAACTGTGTATCCGGTATTTCATTTTATGCTTTTACACGATTAAGATAAGATCCGTCACGGGTATCGATTTCAATCATTTCACCTTCTCCGATAAACAAGGGCACTCTTACAGTCGCACCTGATTCAACAGTCGCCGGTTTCAACGTATTGGTTGCAGTATCGCCCTTTACACCCGGTTCAGTGTAAGTAATTTTCATTTGAACCTTAACCGGCATATCAGCATATAAAACCGTTTCGGTAGAAGCATCAGAAACAACTTCCAGAATCATACCTTCCAACAGGAAGTCAACTCCGTTAATCAAATCATGTGCAATTGGAATTTGTTCGAATGTTTCCTGATTCATGAAAATATACTCTTCTCCTTCTTTGTAGAGAAATTGATGCGGACGGCGTTCTACACGCACATCTTCGAGTTTTTCGCCAATGTTAAAGCGGCGTTCCAGCACGTACCCGTTCACCACATCTTTCAGTTTGGTACGCATGAAAGTGTTACCTTTACCCGGTTTTACATGGAGGAATTCGATTACAAAATAAAGTTTTCCATCCATCCGGATGCAGGTTCCGTTTTTAATGTCCTGAGCGTTAATCATAAAGTAAATTTTAGAATGATTGTCAAATCATTGATTTTCAAATTAGTCTGCAAAAATAGTAAAATTTCTTGAACCACAAAAGACGCAAGACAGCGAATAGCGAATAACAAATAGTGAATGGTGAATTAGATAATTAGAGTATATATATTCTTCTTTAATAAGCATTTAATTTTTTTTTAGTAGTATTACCATCACTTTTTTTCCGGTCACTGATGTGATTTGCAGTAAGTACATACCGGAAGACAATTTATCTGGCGTAATGAGATCGCCACTCCTGAGACTTTGCTGATGAAACAGCCTCTTACCCTGAAGATTAAAAATGGATAACGAACAAGCAGAACCCTTCTCGTCAAAACGAACTGTAAAAGATGATTGAAAAGGATTTGGATAGATGGAAATTGATCCTGTATATTCAGGATTATTGATTCCGGAAGCAAGATCCCACATAGCGGGAAGTTTTTCGATGTATTTGACAGGAAGTTCCGTGTTGTAGATACGGACCTCATCAACCGTCCCTTTATAACTATAATTGGTTTCCGACTCGTCTTTTCGCGCCAGGGTAATACTTTTGTTGGATGTACCAATGGCGCCGCTCAGAGGTTTCCATGCAATAAGATGACCGTTGCGGTATAATTCGAGCGAATAGCCGGTATACTGCCCTGCATAATGAACAAATGTCCCTGTCTGCAAGGCGGTGTCGTCATCCACATCCACAATGCCGTTGGAGGTCTTAAGGGTCCAGCGCATCTTACGTTCGGGTGTAATCGACATTTTATAACGCTCTTCGTAACTACCGTGTGAGATAACAAACTGTTCATAAGCCGGTAATTCCTCCGGTTTCACCCAGAGTGAAACTGAGAGTTTATCGGTAAAATTAAGAGCAGCATCAGGAGGAATGGCAACATACTGACTACTGTTTGAAAATGCGTAGGCATGGTCGGCATTTCCTCGTTGATCGGGGGCCATCACGGCATCGTGCGAAACCGCGTGAAAACGATCCTGCGCAGCGTTATTGGTGTCACCGTTAAGAGGGTAATAGGCAACAAGTCCGTCGGAAATAAATCCTGACTGCATATCTTTTACCAGCACTTGCCGTGTTTTGGCAACAGTTCCGAGCAAGTTATCAACCGTCAGCGTGAGGGTGTAAATACCCGGACTATCGGGTAATTGCCACGCAGGTGAGAGTGTACTGCTATTTTGCAAAGTACCACCACTACATGACCAGTTGAAACTTGCGGTCGCAGGACTGATGGAGGCTTCTGCAGTAATTATTCCCGAAGTGGCATAGGGAGCTGTTCCTGAAAGAGATAAAATATTAATTTCTGGTGGAATTTCTCCCTCAGGAGCGACAATAATGTTGATTACAGGGCTTTGAACGGTTTTGTAGTCTGCGGAAACTTCGCATCTGATGGCATAAGTTCCGCTTGTGGAAGGAGCTGCCCAGTTGAGGGTTGAATTGTTTGCCCCGCTGATTAATGCTTCATTCTGATACCATTTGAATGTCGTTGTTCCGATATTATTTTCAACCATGCAATTGAAAGAAACAATCCCGGGAGAGACTGTACGGGTTACATCAGAGGTAAATGCCTTGATTCGAAGCGAGTTGGTGTAATTGTAACCATAATGATAGTCCATAACGCCGCCACCGTAAATTTTACGGATACGTCCCACGGTTTGTTTGCTTTGTGCCGGTGGTATAATGACCAATATACGGGTTGCTTTGGCATTGACGCTGAAACTCACGGTGCCGCTGACATTGGTTCTCAACACCGATTCGGAAATAGCATCGTACAGGTCGTACGTACCGGTTGGCAATGTAATTTCCACTGTCTGAGCAGTACTTTCAGGATTGTAGTACAGAAAAGTGGGATAGGTATTCTCGCCCCTGAAATCGGTTTTATTCAGGTCGATTTGCAGGATCCCTTCCACGTTAGTTTTGCTGATGATAGAAGCCAGATAACCCACGCTGGAACCGCTGTATAAAGATAAATCGGTAGTCGCCC
>JARKQF010000001.1 GCA_029973975.1 Paludibacter sp. | reverse complement strand
TCGAATGCACCCCGCTCTTTTGCCATCTCCACAGATGAGGCATAGGCATTGAGTGCCACTGTACGGTGTACTTTTTCCGAGAAATCATTACCCTCGTCAGTTCCATAACGAATACCCAATGCAGCGAGCATATCTCCCTCTGCAGTGATACCTACACCGGTACGACGCCCCTGCAGCGTTTTAAGCTGGATCTTTTTCCAGAGGTTACGCTCAGAGTATTTCACTTCTTCCGATTCGGGATCGGCTTCTATTTTTTCGAGGATCATATCGATCTTTTCCGATTCCAGATCCACGATATCGTCCATGATACGTTGTGCCAACCGTACATGCTTGCCAAACAGTTCGAAATCGAAATAGGCATCTTCCTTAAACGGGTTCACCACATAGGAATAGAGGTTGATAGCCAGCAGACGGCAACTGTCGTAGGGACACAAAGGAATTTCACCGCATGGGTTAGTCGATACGGTTCTGAAACCCAGATCGGCATAGCAATCGGGGATCGACTCGCGGATAATGGTATCCCAAAACAGTACACCAGGTTCGGCCGATTGCCAGGCATTGTGCACAATCTTTTTCCACAACCTCCCGGCATCAATCGTTTTCTCATATTTCGGTTTGTCGGAATCAATAGGAAACTTCTGTACATAGGGCTTTCCTTCTGATGCAGCTTCCATAAATCCATCATCGATTTTTACCGAGATATTGGCTCCGGTTACTTTACCCTGCTCCAACTTGGCATTGATAAAATCTTCCGAATCAGGATGCTTGATAGACACGCTCAACATCAGAGCACCTCTACGACCGTCCTGTGCCACTTCACGCGTGGAATTGGAGTAACGTTCCATAAAAGGAACCAAGCCGGTGGAAGTGAGTGCCGAATTCTTTACGGGCGATCCTTTCGGCCGGATATGAGAGAGGTCGTGCCCTACGCCTCCGCGGCGTTTCATTAATTGTACCTGCTCCTCGTCGACACGGATAATGGCGCCATAAGAATCGGCATCGCCATCCATCCCTATCACAAAGCAATTTGATAACGAGGCCACCTGGTAATCATTTCCGATACCGGTCATAGGACTTCCCTGGGGAATGATATAACGAAAACGGTCGAACAAGTCGAACAGTTCTTTTTCACTCAACGGATTGGCATATTTCTTTTCGATCCGGGCTACTTCTTTGGCCAAACGCCAATGCATATCTTCGGGCGTCTTTTCATAGATATCACCCTGACTGTCTTTGAGGGCGTATTTGCTTACCCACACCTTGGCCGCCAGTTCATCGCCCTGGAAATACCTTAACGAGGCGTTATAGGCTTCGTCGAAAGTGTATGTCTTCTTTTTCATCAGGAAAAAATTATATAATATAAAACTTCATTAAAATTAGATTATTTCTACGCTCGGCAAAGTAAATAAATTCACTTTGCACTTGCTTAACGAAATAGTTCAATTACATTAGACATTTTGAATCGCCTTCGCTTCTCGATTTCCAATTCTGCGCTCAGCAAAACCAAAGCAAGCTTTGTTTCTGCTCTCACTTAACGAAATAGTTCTAAAATGTCACTTATTCTCCAAAACAGACCACTCAATTTATCAAAGTAAGGTTTTTTGGTTTTGCAAGTTTATGAAAAGTTTCTAAGAATCCAAAATTTTTATCTATTTTTTTATCAACAAAAACCAAAAGTTTTCCGAAAAAATTCACAACAACCTGATAATAAATAATTTAATTTTGATAAAAAGAGAAAAAGTTTTCCATTTGGTACAACACTATTGAAATTCAAACAAATAAATAAGTAAAGAAAAGAACATAAATAACCGGCAAAATATAAATAAAAAAATCACTCAAGGGACAAAACCCACTGAGTGATAAGTATCCCGCAAGATTAATAAACCTACGGTGTAACAAAAAGATGTGTTAATCGAAATTTTTCACCGCTCCCATAAAAAGAATGGCACCGGTGGAATTTTCCTGAATGAGATAAAGGAAAGGACGATTAGCGTTAAATACCACTTTTTCCGGATTTACAGGAAGGGAGGTCATTATCATCCCGATTGTAGTAACAGCTGCCGCTTCGGTACCCAACTCATCAGTACTGATATAGGTATCCTGTTTAACGAAATCAATTTTAGCAGGTGTATCACTCATCCGTGAGAAATCGGCCACATTGGCAAAAGCGATCCCCATCCCCATTTTTGCAAGTACCTCATTCAACCTTTTACTATACTCTGTTTTGAATTTAGGTAAGGAGAGTTCAACCTCGGACTCATGTAATCCCGACTTCAAATTTTCCCAATAACCCTCCTGACGGGTTGTTGCTCTCACATCCTGTAGTTTTTTATCCTCTGCAGGCAGGAGTACCATCATACTGAAAGCCTGATTACCATAGGGAAGTTGTACTAACTGGAGGTTCTCATCATTAGTATAATTAAATTTTGCAGTCTGTTTCATCATCTCCACATTTTTCCGTGTACCATTTTCATAGGTAAACGGCCTTTCAGAAGTGTTCTTTTTGTCAAATTCTGAAGTCCATATACCTTTAAAATAAATGGCATTAAGCAGATACATCAGATCTTCAGGCTTGGTATTCTCTATCACTTTCTCTATCAAACCATTGGTATTATCCGATGCCCACTTATTGATAATACCTACGGTTTCAGGACGAGTAAAATCGACAGCTTCTACAGTCGCTTCATAGAACGAGCGATTAGTATT
>JARKQF010000352.1 GCA_029973975.1 Paludibacter sp. | reverse complement strand
TTTGAAATGGTGAAACAATAAAACCCTTTTGCAAAGCCGGGTTGTACGGATTTCAAATCCGGCTTTGTAATCAGAGAAAGCATCCTGTCTAAAATCCCATGGATTTAATTGATCTATGTGTTGCGTAGTATAATCGGTTGTCCCGTAATCAAACAGTGTTTCAAATAAATAGTCTGTCTCATCAGGAAAGGCATCTCCAAATTGCCTGTAAGGTGTTTTATTGCCATACAATACCTTATCTATATACAGATTGGTATAGGAAATAGTACCATTTTTCAACCGGTTACGATTGTGTAACAATGATTTATCAAAACCAGTTTCATCTTCTTTTTTATAGATATAATGCGTACAATTTCCTTTATCGTCAAATTCAAATTCAGGCAGCCACTCATATATTTTCAAAGAATCAGCCGGATCAGATAAAATGGAATTGTCCGTCCATCCGAAAAGAGTGGTTCTGTTTTCCCGGGTGATTACACGCCATCTGATCCTGCCATTTGATTTTTCCGTCCACCGTTCTATACGGGCAAACAGACCTTCTATACGTGGTCTGTAGTTTCTGATAGTAAACAATCCATCTGTCGAATTTCTTTCGTTCAGTATGTATTCGTTATCAGCATCCACAGTAAAAGTTCCATCAGGACTCTTTTTAAATTCCGGCACCAGGTCCTCTGCCTCTGAAAACAAGAATGTATCGGAATCTATGGAGTCAAGATACTGAGGCAATTCCTGATCAGTTTTACGCTTGATTGAGCCTACACTCAAGTTCCAACCCAAACCAAAAATACCATTGCCCGACCCTGAGTTATAAAATAAATCTAAAGTAGGAGAATCACCCCTTGCCGGAGAGAATGGAAGTGGAATGGAAAATGAAGCCGTTCCATTTACAGCATTCACGGAAAATTTTTCATCAATTCCTTTTATGGCACCACCCCCTTTGGGTAAGGAGATAGAGGGAATCTCAATCGCATTGGATTCGGTTTTACCTCCATCTGTTTTGAGAAATTGAGAACTGGATTTATTTGACGGTTGCGCATTCATTCTTTACTGTCTTTTAGCGGTTGGGAACGCTGGCAAACATAATTGAAGGCAGGGTTAATTTGTTAGGATTTTAACTGCAAAGATTTGTACAAATCGTGCATTAACAATAAATGGTATTTGTATTATTTGTGCATAATTCAAGCATAAGTAGCTGATATTTAATACATAAAAAATACAATTTTTATTATCTGGAAATTATCCGGAATGACTGTAAAATGAATAGTATCCGGATAATCGTCGGTTTACAGTGATTTAACAGGTAAAATTTTATTCAAAAACCTTACCTTTGCAACTATGGCAAGATCTCAGTTCTTAATAGGAGCATCATCATCGGGAAGCGGAAAGACTATGCTGACCATCGGGTTGTTGCGAGCATTCAAAAATCGGGGTTTACAGGTACAACCGTTTAAGTGTGGCCCGGACTACATCGACACGAAATTCCACGAACTGGCGGCAGGTAAGGCCTCTATCAATCTCGACCTGTTCCTTTCCTCACAAGAACATGTAAAGCAATTGTACTCGACCTATACGTCCGGCTGTGATATTGCCCTGACCGAAGGGGTGATGGGCCTTTTTGACGGATTTGACAAGTGGCAGGGCAGCGGTGCACATATCGCAGAACTGCTCGATATCCCTATTATATTGATGCTGACTCCCAAATCGATGGCTTACTCCGTGGCACCCATCCTATACGGCTTCAAAAACTTTCACAAAAACATATCCATTGCAGGCGTAATTTTCAATATGGTCAATTCCGACAGCCATTACCGGTTCTTACAGGATGCCTGCAATGATGTGGGTATACCCGCATTGGGACGTCTGCCGAAAAACAACGATCTGGAGATTCCGTCGCGTCATCTCGGATTGAGTATCGACCGCAACCTGCTTTTGGATGAGTTTGCAGAGAAAGCGGGCAATTTTATGGAGCAGCATCTCCCTATTGATGAAATACTGGAGATGACCCGGAAAAGCTTAACTCCGCCAGTTCTCTCAAAGGAAAACGCGGTATCACACCGTAAAGTGTTAAAATCCGCTGTCGCCACGGACGAAGCTTTTGCATTTTACTACCATGAAAATATCGAGTATCTGAAAAAGAGAGGAACGGTCACTTTTTTCAGTCCGATGCACGATAAAGAATTGCCCAATGCCGATTTCGTGTATCTTCCCGGGGGATATCCTGAATTGTACCTCGACAAGCTAAGTAAGAATAATTCTATGCAGGAAAGTATCCGCCGTTATGTAGAACAAGGAGGACGATTGCTTGCCGAGTGCGGGGGAATGATGTACCTTTCATCCTGCATTGCCGATAAATCCGGAAAAGAGTATCCCATGGTTAATATTTTTAAACAAAAAGCCAGTATGGAAGCAATGAAACTCACACTGGGGTACCGGCAATTCACATCGAATGGTATCTGTGTGAAGGGACATGAATTTCATTACTCGTCCGTTTCCG
>JARKQF010000351.1 GCA_029973975.1 Paludibacter sp. | reverse complement strand
TTTGAAATGGTGAAACAATAAAACCCTTTTGCAAAGCCGGGTTGTACGGATTTCAAATCCGGCTTTGTAATCAGAGAAAGCATCCTGTCTAAAATCCCATGGATTTAATTGATCTATGTGTTGCGTAGTATAATCGGTTGTTCCGTAATCAAATAGTGTTTCAAATAAATACTCTGTCTCATCAGGAAAGGCATCTCCAAATTGCCTGTAAGGTGTTTTATTGCCATACAATACCTTATCTATATACAGATTGGTATAGGAAATGGTACCATCTTTCAGCCGGTTACGATTGTGTAACAATGATTCATCAAAACCAATTTCATCTTCTTTTTTATAGAGATAATGCGTACAATTTCCTTTATCGTCAAACTCAAATTCAGGTAGCCACTCATATATTTTTAAAGAATCAGCCGGGTCAGACAAAATGGAATTGTCCGTCCATCCGAAAAGAGTGGTTTTGTTTTCTCGGGTGATTACGCGCCATCTGATCCTGCCATTTGATTTTTCCGTCCACCGTTCTATACGGGCAAACAGACCTTCTATACGTGGTCTGTAGTTTCTGATAGTAAACAGTCCATCTGTCGAATTTCTTTCGTTCAGGATGTATTCGTTGGCAGCATCCGCAGTAAAAGTTCCATCAGGATTCTTTTTAAATTCCGGCACCAGGTCCTCTGCCTCTGAAAACAAGAATGTATCCGAATCTATGGACTCAAGATACTGAGGCAATTCTTTATCTGTTTTACGCTTGATTGAGCCTACACTCAAGTTCCAACCCAAACCAAAAATACTATTGCCCGACCCTGAGTTATAAAATAAATCTAAAGTAGGAGAATCACCCCTCGCCGGAGAGAATGGAAGTGGAATGGAAAATGAAGCAGTTCCATTTACAGCATTCACAGAAAATTTTTCATCAATTCCTTTTATTGCACCACCACCTTTGGGTAATGAAATGGATGGTACTTCTATCGCATTGGATTCGGTTTTTCCTCCATCTGTTTTGAGAAATTGAGAGCTGGATTTATTTGACGATTGCGCATTCATTTTTTATTGTCTTTTAGCGATTGAGGACGATGGCAAACATACTTGGATGCGGGGTTAAAATGGTAGGATTATACATGCGAAAATTTGTACAAATCGTGCATTAACAATAGGATATATTTGTACTATTTGTGCATAATTCAAGTATAAATCACTGATATATAATGCATAAAAAATACAATTTTTATTATCCGAAAATTATCCGGAATGACTGTGAAATGAATAGTATCCGGATAATTGTCGGTTTGCAGTGATTTAACAGGTAAAATTTTATTCAAAAACCTTACCTTTGCAACCATGGCAAGATCTCAGTTCTTAATAGGCGCATCATCATCGGGAAGCGGAAAGACCACGCTGACCATCGGGTTGTTACGGGCATTCAAAAACCGGGGGTTACAGGTACAACCGTTTAAGTGTGGTCCAGACTATATCGACACGAAATTCCACGAACTGGCGGCGGGTAAACCCTCTATCAACCTGGATCTGTTCCTTTCCTCACAAGAACATGTAGAGCAATTGTACTCGACCTATACGTCCGGCTGTGATATTGCCCTGACCGAAGGGGTTATGGGCCTTTTCGACGGATTTGACAAGTGGCAGGGCAGCGGTGCACATATTGCAGAGGTGCTCGATATACCTATTATACTGGTCTTGAATCCCAAAGCAACGGCCTACTCCGTAGCACCCATCCTGTACGGCTTCAAGAACTTTCACAAAAACATATCCATTGCAGGTGTTATTTTTAATATGGTCAATTCCGACAGTCATTACCGGTTCTTACAGGATGCCTGTAACGACGTGGGCATACCTGCATTAGGACGAATCCCGAAAAACAACGATCTGGATATTCCGTCGCGTCATCTCGGATTGAGTATCGACCGCAACCTGCTTTTAGATGAATTTGCAGAGAAAGCGGGCAATTTTATGGAACAACATCTCCCTATTGATGAAATACTGGAGATGACCCGGAAAAGCTTCAATCCGCTTGTTCTCTCAAAGGGAAACACGGTATCACAGCGCAAAGTGTTAAAATCCGCTGTTGCGACTGACGAAGCTTTTGCATTTTACTACCATGAAAATATCGAGTATCTGAAAAAGAGAGGAACGGTCACTTTTTTCAGTCCGATGCACGATCAGGAACTACCTGATGCCGATTTTATATACCTTCCGGGTGGATATCCGGAATTATATCCCGACAAATTA
>JARKQF010000342.1 GCA_029973975.1 Paludibacter sp. | reverse complement strand
AGTTCTGAAAAATTTTGACGGGTTGTTTCTTTATCCTTTCCGGTGATGGCTTCAAAAAGTAGTGCCCTTTTTGTGTTGTTTAAATCCTTTCCAATCCCCAAATAATCAAAAATCAACATTTTTTCTATATGGGTATATTTTTTTACTTCTTTGTCTTTATTTGGATTTAATACCTCTGTCAGATATAATTCATATTCTGCCCAAGTTTGACCGTTTAACTCTTTTATTAGGGTTGAGGGATGATATACTTTTTCTTTTAAATCCAATCCCTTGTTATTAAGCAAATAGTTTTCGTAGGACTGGCAATAATAAGAATTAAAGTTCTCAATGCTGGTTGAAAAGGTTTTTAATCCCATTTTTGGCATCGGTTTCTTTGCTTTTGATTTTACATGCTCTAATTCTTGCATGATAAATTTTGCTTTGTTTTCAACAGTATTTAATCTACCGTTAAAGTCATTTATCAGGCTGTCAATATTTAGTAGTGCATTGGGTGTTTTTTCAGAAATAAAATCTATCAGATATTGATTTACATCTTCTGTTTCTTGTGGCGTTTGGGGAGTAATGATAAAATGATTTAACCAGTCATACTCCTGTACTTTATCAAAATACTGATGATATTCTATTTTTAGTTTTCTTTGCCAAAATTCAAACTTATCTGATAATTTTTGTAACGTGTTAAATTCTGCCTGTAATGCCTCTATTTGCTCTTGTGTTCTCATTGTTTAAAAAATGGGTGATTAAGTAACTTATTTGCGTTTTCTTCCTGTGTGATTTTGATATACAATAAAAATGCTTTTTCTGTCCGGTGTCCGGTGATTTTCATTATTGAGATTGTTGGGATATCCAATAAATACATATTTGTAGCAAATGACCGGCGGGCTGTGTGTGTGGTGACTAATTGCCATTTTTCAAACACATCTGATTGTTTTTCTCCTCCCTTGGTTATTGATATAGAAATACGCTCGTTTAATTCGGCTAATTTTGCGACCTCTTTAATGTATTCATTCATTTTCTGATTGCTTAATACATCAGGGATTGAGTTTTCATATTTTTGTACAATCTCCTTTACTGTCTTGTGCAATGGGATAACCACAAATTCACCCGTTTTTTCTGTTTTTACTTTTAATTGAGTGCCGTTGTTGATAAAATTATTTGGTGTAATTTGTTTTAAATCAGAGAATCTTAGACCGGTATAACAGCCGATAATAAACAAGTCTCTCACTTTTTCAAGTTTTTTGTTATTGCTTAAATCCAAAGAATATAATTTGTCAATTTCGTTTAAGTTCAAATATATTTTATCTGTAGTCTCAGACACTTTTTTAAACCGTTTGCTTTTATATTCAATGTTATTTGTCAATCTCCTGTCAAACGCTTCATTCATAAACACCTTAATATTCTTTATGTATCCACTAATTGTATTTACAGCATATCCCCTATTATGCAAATACTTTAAGAATGACTCATAAAAATCTAAGTTTATATCATCAAATGAAATTGTTTTCTTTATCGAGGTTGAAAATTCTTTTAATATTCTATAGGTCTGTTTATAGTGTATTATTGTTCCGGCTTTCTTTGTGGAGTTTTTAATCAGCTCTTCAATGAATTCAAATAATGTAACTACATTTTTAACCGTCTGTTTGTTTGCCAATGTAGCATTTAGATTTTCTTTTAGAAGCTGTGGAGTCGGCACAATATTATCATTAACAAGCTTTCTGTAGATATTATTAATAGCTGTTTCAACGTTATTCAACATTGAATTGAATTCCACATGTTCAGGGAAAGATTTAGTTTCTTTTACTCTCTGCTTTTCAAAGTTCCAATATTTAGGATTAACTTTCTGACCAAATGAATACTTTAAACGTTGTTTATTGAAGTTGTAGAATAAATAGATTAAAGTATCCTCTTTGCTATTGGGCTCTTTAAGTATAAATTTTGCTTGTGCCATAAATAGAATTTTATTTGCACAAATATAAAACTAATTTCCGAAAGGGGACTATTCAGGGGACATAATTCTTTAATCTGATGTTATTTTATGAAATTCAACAATACTAAAAATACAGACTATAACATTCTTTTACAATAAATTAAAATAAAACAGAATAATAAAAAACAACAAATAATATACACCCAGCGGGGTCACAAATCAATCAAACATCTGTCCTGCGTTATTACTCAACTGCACCATCTGATCGTACTCTTCGGGACTTAAATCGAGGAAGTAGAATTGTTGCGGGTTCATGACTTTACCGCGAAGATGAACTTCATAATGTAAATGAGGTCCGGTTGATTTACCTGTATTACCAACAGTACCTATCACATCTCCTCGATTTACCTTTTGCCCTACTCTCACCCGGATTTGATGCATGTGGCCGTACAATGTTTTATAGCCGAAACCATGATTAATTTCAACCGTATTACCGTAACCCTGCCGCCATCCGGCCAAACGCACAGTACCATTGCCGGTAGCATAAATCTCAGTCCCAATAGGTGCTGTAAAGTCCATCCCTTCGTGAAACCGCCTGGTTCTGTAAACCGGATCGATGCGCCAACCGAAACCAGAAGCAGTACGCGTCAAATCTTTATTAAGAATAGGTTGAATGGCCGGAATATGTTTCAGCATTTCTTCCTGGTTACTGGCCAGTTTTACCAGTTCGTCGTAGGATTTCGACTGAATATACAATTGCTTCTTTAACTCATTGTATTTTTGGGTCGTGGAGACTGCAATTTCCGAATTGGTCATCGACAATAGCTGCCGGTAATATTCAGCATTCCCGGCGGTTGATTTACGAATGGAATAAGGAATAGGATCAGCCTGAAAAATAACACGATAGAGATTATCATCCCGCTGTTGTAGATCTGATAGAATTTCACTCATCTCATCCATGTTCCGTTCGAGCAGTTTATATTGCGCATGAAGCCTGTTCTTTTCCTGAATAAGCTGCACCTCTTCCGGAGAACTTACCAATGAAACAAAAATGAAGAAGAACACCACTCCCAACGATACACCTGAAAACAAATGAATCAATAAGCGCTTCAACTTAAAAAGCAGGGTATTGTCTGTTTCTTCGTAACTCAGGGTTTCAGGGTTGAAGTAATATTTCTTCTTCGCCATGTTTTTTAGCTCTATTTTAAACTTTTATCGTACAACTTGGTGCAAAAGTAATAAAATTGAAGTATTTTTGCAGTCCTTATAAGGGGATTTTACCATTTATTAAAAGATTAAAAAACTTCTGATGGCTAAAATCCTCTTATACAATTGTAAACTGTAAATGATTAAATAGTAAATATAAATGACCTCACAAGAAATTCGTCAATCATTTCTCGATTTTTTTGCATCGAAAAACCACAAAATTGTACCTTCGGCTCCTATGGTTATCAAAGACGATCCGACTTTGATGTTTACCAATGCCGGGATGAATCAGTTCAAAAATATCATACTCGGGAATGATCCGATCAAATATCCCAGGGTTGCCGACTCACAAAAATGTCTGCGGGTAAGCGGGAAACACAACGACCTGGAAGAGGTTGGCCACGACACTTACCACCACACCATGTTCGAAATGCTTGGTAACTGGTCGTTTGGTGATTATTTTAAGAAAGAAGCCATCGAATGGGCATGGGAATACCTGACAGAAGTACTCAAATTAGACAAGGAACGTTTATATGTCACTGTATTTGAAGGTTCTCCATCCGAAGGACTTTCGCGTGATGATGAAGCCGCTGAAATCTGGTCACAGTTTCTGCCGGCAGAACGCATCATCAATGGCAATAAAAAAGACACCTTCTGGGAAATGGGCGATACCGGTCCTTGCGGACCTTGTTCCGAAATCCACATTGACATCCGCGATGATGCCGAAAGAGCCAGAGTCGACGGACTAACCCTCGTGAATGGCAGTCACCCGCAGGTGATTGAAATATGGAATAACGTATTCATGCAATACAACCGCAAAGCCGACGGATCATTAGAAGGACTTCCTGCTAAAGTAATCGACACTGGTATGGGGTTTGAGCGTCTTTGTATGGCCATCCAGGGCAAAAAATCAAACTATGATACCGATATTTTCCAGCCCATCATACATGCAATAGGTAAAATTTGTGATATTGCGTACGAACAAAATGAAAAAACCGATGTGGCCATGCGTGTTATTGCCGACCATATCCGCACGATTGCTTTCTCTATTACCGACGGACAGCTTCCTTCCAATGCAAAGGCAGGTTATGTAATTCGCAGGATTTTACGTCGTGCCGTTCGCTATGGCTACACCTTCCTCAATCAGCGCAGCGCGTTTATGTACAAACTCACCGATGCACTGTGTGAAGTAATGGGAACAGCTTATCCGGAACTGATTACACAAAAAACACTTATCGAGAAGGTAATCAAAGAAGAAGAAGATTCCTTCCTCAGAACATTGGAGACCGGTATCCGGCTGCTCGACAAAGTGATGGATGAAGCTAAAAAATCAGGTAAAACAACCATTTCCGGTAAAGATGCTTTCACCCTTTACGACACCTTTGGATTCCCGCTTGATTTAACAGAATTAATTCTCAGGGAAAATAATTTCACTGTTAACATCAACGATTTCAATGCTGAAATGCAGCAACAAAAAGAACGTGCCCGCAATGCAGCAGCGGTAGAAACCGGCGACTGGGTAACGGTTCGTGAAGGTGACAGTAATTTCGTGGGCTATGATTACACTTCTTACGATACAGAAATTCTGCGGTACAGGAAAGTAAAACAGAAAAACCAGGAATACTATCAGCTTGTGCTCTCCAACACGCCGTTTTATGCTGAAATGGGGGGACAGGTAGGTGATAGCGGAGTATTGACCTCTGGGTCAGAAACCATTGAAATTCTTGATACAAAAAAAGAAAATAACTTAGCTGTCCACATCTCAACTAAACTACCGGCTGATGTAACAGGAGGTTTTACCGCCAGTATCAACCTGGAAAAACGCAGGGCAACCGAAAGCAATCACTCGGCAACCCACTTGTTGCACGAGGCATTGCGCGAAGTACTCGGCACACACGTAGAACAAAAAGGTTCTTATGTGAGTCCCGAAAGCTTGCGTTTCGACTTCTCCCATTTCCAGAAGATGACCAAAGAGGAGATTCGTGCAGTAGAACGCATTGCAAATCGCAAAATCAGGGAAAATCACCCGTTGCATGAAATGCGTGAAACACCGATTGCAGAAGCACAGGCTATGGGTGCCATGGCTTTGTTCGGAGAGAAATACGGTGAAGTGGTTCGCGTAATTCAGTTTGGCACATCTACCGAACTCTGCGGGGGAACCCATGTGGATTCAACCGGCCGGATCGGTATGGTCCGCATCATCTCCGAAAGTTCTATTGCTGCCGGCATCCGGCGTATTGAGGCCATTTCAGGAGAAGCTGTAGAGTTGCTGCTGGACACACAACAGGATATCTTATCAGAAGTCAGGGACATTCTGCACAATACCCCGGATATTCTGACAGCCATCCGCAAGCAAACGGAAGAAAATACAGAACTGAAAAAACAAATCGAAGGTTTCAATCAGGAAAAGATCATGCAGCTGCGTGATGACTTATTACAAAAAGCAACAGAAGTAAACAATATCAAAATAGTACGTTACGAAGGTTCACTTACAGCCGATCAGGCCAAAACACTGGCTTTCCAAATTAGAAACATCCAAAATAACAATTTGTGTGTTGTTGCTGGTTGTGTAAATGAAGGAAAACCTTCATTAACCATACTGTTAAGTGACGATCTGGTAGCTAAAGGACTGAATGCTGTCAATATCGCCCGCGAAGCAGCCAAAGAAATCCAGGGAGGCGGTGGCGGTCAACCCTTCTTTGCCTCAGCAGGAGGGAAAAATCCGGCAGGAATCAAACAGGCCATTGCAAAGGCATTGTCATTGGTAAGGTAAAAAGAACACGGATATGTTTAAAACAGTAGAGACAGGGTATGCCCTGTCTCTACGTTTTTTAAAACCAACGCCAACGTATTAATTCGACGTCAACGCATATTTTTGAAAATTATCCGTTAAAATTTATATCTTACACCCAGTGCGATACCATCGTATCCAAAATGAGTTCCGGGAATCAGGTAGAAAGTCGGACGCCAGTCGAGTGACAACTGAATAGGGATATTGAAATTATACTCAATACCCAACTGCCCGAGTACACCAAGTCCCAAACCGTTGTTGATACCCAGTGCACCACCGACACCGGCATACCAGTTAAATCCGGTAGCCAAAGCAGACAGATCCCATACCCATTGGTAAGCTCCATTCAGGTAAACACCACCATAAGCCCATGACCCGAATCCAAGATCAAGTTCAAGTCTGTTGGCGCTACCTAAAGCGTGTTGATAAGAAATTTCCCCTCCGTTACCAAAACGGATACCAATAGCATTTCCATCTACCTGTGCATTTGTTACGCTTGCAAACCCGATTGCAAGAACTGCAATTAAAAACATTTTTTTCATAACATGTAATTTTAAATTAATAATTAGAGATATATTTGATTTTAAAAATGCCGTTTTTAATCGTGCCAATCGCCATTCGCTCTGATTAATTCAACCAATTTGTCGACGGCTTCATTTTCATCGATATTTCTTTCAAGAATTTCTTTCTTCTTGTACAAACTCACCTTTCCGCGACCTGCACCCACATAACCGTAGTCAGCATCCGCCATTTCACCCGGACCGTTAACGATACAACCCATAATGGCGATCTTGAGTCCTTTCAGATGTGATGTTGATGCTTTCACCCGGGCTATGACCGTTTGCAGGTTAAACATGGTGCGACCGCAACTGGGGCAAGAAATATATTCTGTTTTGGTTACGCGCACCCGACAGGCCTGTAATATACCGAAAGCAACCGCATTCAGCTGCTCCACACCAATTGATTTCAGCGATTTCTCTTCGTCTTTTTCAAGAAAAATACCATCACCAAAGCCATCAAGGAACAAAACGCCTAAATCTGCAGCAGACTGAATCTGCAAGGAGGCTAAATCATCAACAACATACTTCCGGCAAAGAATTACCGGATTCAGCAATTGATTATTCAGCAGAGTGTGGAAGAAAGCACGCATTTCACCTACCTGATTCCGGTGATCTGAACTCAGTAAAACAATGGTATTGCGTTCTTTTTTCAAACAATTCAGGATTTTCTCGTTCAAATCCGGATAACTGAGCCGGAGGAATTTTGCTTCAGCTTTATCCTGAATTAACTGATCTGTTTCATCAGCAGCAAAAACCGGATAAACAGCACCTGTCTGACTAAACACCTGATTTTCTTTCAATAAATAATCGGGAATCGTCGTAAATCCCCCATCCTTATTCATCAAAACCACAGGCACCTGATCGCCACCGATATTCAGAATTTGATTTGTTTTTCTTCTGTTATATTCAAATACAGTAAATTCAGGAGAAACTGTTGCATTAATTTCGGGATGACCATTTTTCCGGGTAATGTGATCAACAAGTTGCCTTGCCACCGGGATTTCAGCTTCTGGCTCCTCACTCAGTGAAACGCGGATTGTATCTCCAATGCCATCGTGTAACAAGGCCCCTATTCCTACGGCGGACTTAATCCGGCCATCCTCCCCGTCACCGGCCTCTGTAACCCCGAGATGCAAGGGATAATGCATATCAAGCTTTTCCATTTCCGACACAAGAAGCCGAACAGCATGTACCATTGACAGTGTATTCGATGCTTTCATAGAAATCACAACATCGTGAAAGTCCTCCTCGCGACAAACCTGTAAGAACTCCAGACATGACTCTACCATTCCCCGGGGTGTATCACCCCAGCGGTTCATCATCCTTTCACTCAACGAGCCATGGTTTACACCTATTCTGACTGCCCTCCCATGCGCTTTACAGATATCCAGTAATTGTTTAAAACGGACTTTAATTTTTTCATATTCAGCCTGATATTCTTCTTCCGTATAATCAGGAGAATCTCTTCTTACTAATCCAATAAAATTACCCGGATTGACACGCACCTTCTCAACATATTGAGCAGCCACATCTGCAGCATTGGCATTGAAATGAATATCGGCCACTAAAGGAACGTCAAAGCCCTGATTGAATAAAGCTTCCCGTATGTTTTTCAGGTTTTCGGCCTCGCGTGTACCTTGTGCCGTAAAACGTACAATTTCGCCTCCGGCCTGTACGATCCGGATACATTGCGCTACTGAATTTCCGGTGTCATTGGTGTCAGTATTGGCCATTGACTGTACCCTGATCGGCTCCCGCCCCCCAAGGAATACTTTGCCAACTCTGACTGTATCTGATTTTCTTCTTTTGTAGTTAAATTGATTGTACATGCTTATATTTATTTCTTCATCATCCTGACAGAGTCAGGTGCTAATTTAATTCTTTTTTTGTAATGTTCAATAAAAATGTTAGGCTCTGACCTTTCTGTAAAAAACGGTTCATCTTTATCAAAATCAATTTGTGTAGCATCAAACACCAACCCGGGAACGCCGTTTTCTTCTATGGGGAGATAGGTTTTATCCTGTTTATCCCTTTTCTCCATGATCCAGTCAAACATAATACTCGGTTCATAAACCGAATAAGGAACATAGTCCACATTCGCTTCTCCCTCTCCTATATACCAACTATCCGTCTTTCTGATCGTGGAGTATTTCACCTTTTTCCCTTTATTGAATTTACCTCCAATCAACTTCATGGGTATGTTTACATTCAACTCCCATTCCTTTATATGTTCATCCGGTAACAAATTTACCAAATCCAATAACGCCATTCCAAAAGCCGAACATCCGGCTCCTTCCTGATGGTACCTCGGCCAGAAAGCTCCTCCATAAAAATCAGAAGGGGCATAATGTTCGTTCATTTTAGCCGAGTATTCTGTAACAAAATCCAGCATGCGTTTTGCGGCCGACTTGCTGACTTTATATCTGATAAAAGCCAGTTTATTTCTTTTTGCATACACATCCAGTTTATGCCTGAGCTCTTCATGCGACTCAATTCTCCCCTGCAAAGCCGCCCCCATAATTGCGTATCCGACTTTATGTTTAAAAATTAAATCCAACTTCTCTTTTAATTCTCCGGAGGTCTGCGCTATCAATAAAGTATCAGGAAGTAATGATGTATTAAACCCGACAGCAACATGCCCCAGTAAATAATTATCTTTCACTCCAATGGTTTTGATATAGCATTTTCGCATGGTTTTATACAATGCCGAAGGGCTTTCCCAACTCAACGGATGTAAAGTAGGCATCACGTAAACTGTAAATTCATGTATATCATCGTTCTTTCTTTCCGGATCAACTGCAACTACATCCATCAATAATAAAACCCCAAAAGCAATTAAAACTGCAAACCTAAGAAAATGACCCATAAAGACTGAAAACTTAATAACCTTGTTAAAGTTCGTAAAAATAAACAATTTTAATTACATGACACAAACGGATTCATTTTTTTATTTGAATAATTTTGATGGCTTTTCGCTTGTCTCTGTTTATCAACAATAATAGTAGCACTTATGTTTATCAAGATTGAACGAAGAACTAAAAAACTTCACTTTTCAGCACATTTTTTCACTTTTAATAAGAAAAAAGCATTAACTTTGCATCGTTTTTAAAAATGTATATTTATGCGTTTTCGACCAAAACTATTTGAAGTATTTAAAAATTATTCGAAAGAACTTTTTTATAAAGATCTGATGGCCGGCATCATTGTCGGCATAGTAGCTCTACCTCTTGCTATTGCATTCGGCATTGCATCCGGCGTTTCTCCAGAACAGGGACTTTTCACGGCAATTATCGCCGGTTTTATCATCTCATTTCTGGGAGGGAGTAAGGTCCAGATCGGAGGACCAACCGGCGCATTTATTGTAATTGTATACGGAATTGTACAGGAATTTGGTATAACCGGACTTGCGGTTGCTACTATCATAGCAGGGGTCATGCTGGTTGCCATGGGGTTACTAAAGTTAGGTGTTGTCATCAAGTTTATCCCCTACCCCATCATTGTTGGATTTACGAGTGGTATCGCGTTAACCATATTCGCCACGCAAATAAAGGATTTATTCGGCCTGAGCATAGATAAAGTGCCGGCAGATTTCATCAGCAAGTGGGGCGTATATGCTGAAAACATTGGCACAACCAATCTACCTGCATTGATAATCGGTGTTTTAACAATTGTCATTATTGCGGTCACACCTAAATTTTCGAACAAAATCCCGGGCTCGCTTATCGCCATTATTCTGATGACAGTCGTTGTTTATTTTTTAAGGGAACATTTCGGCATGACTTCAATTGAAACAATCGGCGACCGTTTCAGTATTAACGCAGCGTTACCGAAAGCCGAAAGGCCTGTAATTACTTTTGAAATCATTCAGACTCTTATGCCTGCTGCCTTTACCATCGCCATGCTCGGAGCCATCGAATCGCTTTTATCTGCTACCGTTGCCGATGGCGTGATCGGCGACAAACATCATTCGAATACAGAATTAATTGCTCAGGGCGTTGCCAATATTGTGGCGCCGATCTTTGGAGGGATTCCTGCCACAGGAGCGATTGCGCGTACTATGACGAATATTAACAACGGTGGCCGCACCCCCGTCGCAGGAATCATACACGCTGTCGTATTACTGTTAATTTTATTGTTCCTCGGAAACCTGACCAAACACATTCCAATGGCCTGCTTGGCGGGCGTATTAGTCATTGTAGCTTACAACATGAGTGAATGGCGCACTTTTAAATCACTGCTGAAAGGACAAAAATCGGATGTGGCCGTGCTCATTGCTACATTTTTACTGACAGTCATTTTCGATCTGACGATAGCCATTGAACTCGGTCTGGTATTAGCGGTCGTACTCTTCCTGAGAAGAATCTCGGAATCGACACAAATATCCATCTTCAAGCATGACATCGAAGAAGCAGAATATATAGAAGGTAATACGGAAGCAGAAAAGCTGGTACTTCCGAAAGGAGTGGAAGTATATGAAATTGAAGGTCCGTTTTTCTTTGGTGTTGCCAACAAATTTGAAGAAACCATGAAAATGCTGGGCGACAAACCGAAAGTAAGAATCATCCGGATGCGCAAGGTACCATTTATCGATTCAACCGGCATCAACAACCTGAAAAGTTTGATCAGGATGTCGGTGAAAGACAAAACAAAAATCCTGCTTTCGGGAGTTAACGAGCAAGTACACACAGCTCTTGATAAAGGAGGAGTTGCAGATCAGATAGGACAGGAAAATATTTGCAGCAATATTACGGAAGCATTAGAACGCGCCGAGGAAATAATAAATAAAAAATGTTGAAAATTTGATTTTTCCGATTCCTTTAACTATTTTTGTCTGAGATTTTTTTAAAAAGATGACAAATCGTTACGAAGAACTGATAAACGCATTTGAAAAAAAACTGCGAAAACTGATTTCGGAGTACCAGTCATTACAAACTCAAAATAACAAGCTACAGGCTGAACTGGCGCAGAAACATGAAAATCTGATTATTGCACATGGTGAGATTCTGGAGCTGAGGAAAAAAAACGAACACCTGTCATTGGCAAATCAGCTTAGCGGGTCCGGTGAAGGACGGGCAGAAGCAAAAAAACAAATCGACAGGATGGTGCGGGAAATTGATCAATGTTTGGCTCTTTTAGATGATTAGAGCATTATGAACGACGATATTTTTACTATAAATGTACAAATCGGAGGCTTTCCAATGGCACTTCGGATTCCCCGTGGCGACGAGGAAGTATACAGGAAAGCTGAAAAGCTGGTTTCCAGTCTAATAGAAGAATTTCACCTCAGGTATAAACAACGGGCTTATGAGGATATTCTCAAATTAGTGGCATACCAGTTAGCCGTAAAGGTTTCAAAAAACGATCTGACAGAAGATACAGCCCCTCTTGCAGACAGAATCAAACAACTGGAAAAAGAGTTGGATGCTGTACTGAATCAGGAATAAGTTTGTCGTAAACATCAATCATTCCCGCATGTCATCATGATTTTAATCATGCTTTGACGTGCGTTTTTTTTAGGTCTAACGACGAATATCAACAGTCAAACAACGTTAGACATTAGACATTAGATTATTAAACAAAACACTTTTAAACAAAATAAACACAAATAAACATGGTACTATACATCATAATCGGAATTATCGGACTGGTTATCGGCGGAGGAGGGGTTTACCTGATATTGACCGGCATCCATAAAAAGACGAAGCAGGACGCTTTGGCTGAAATAGAGCTACTTAAAAAGGACCAGCTCATAGAGGTAAAAGAAAAATTTATTGCCCTGAAAGCAGAACACGAACAACAGGTGCAACAACGCAATGCCAAGGTGCAGGAACGGGAAGTGAGGGCGCAGCAACGCGAAATGCAACTAAACCAAAAACAGGGGGAGCTGCAACGCAAGGCGAATGAAGTTGAGGTCCTCAGGGAAACCCATGAACAACAACTGCATTTGTTGGAGAAGAAAAAAACAGAACTCGATCACCTGACCCGTCAGGCTCAGGAACAGCTAGAAAGCATCTCCGGATTATCTGCAGAACAAGCCAAAGAAAAGCTGATCGAATCTCTGAAAGATGAAGCGAAAACCAACGCCATGTCGTATATCAACGACATCATGGAGGAAGCTAAGATGACAGCCAATAAAGAAGCAAAACGTGTCATCATCAACACCATCCAACGGGTATCGACTGAAACGGCTATTGAAAACTCAGTTACTGTTTTCCACATCGAATCCGACGAAATCAAAGGTCGTATCATCGGACGGGAAGGACGAAACATCCGGGCGCTGGAAGCAGCCACCGGCGTTGAAATTATTGTAGACGATACTCCGGAAGCCATCGTACTTTCGGCATTCGATCCGGTTCGTCGCGAAATTGCCCGCTTGTCGTTGCATCAACTCGTTACCGACGGCCGTATCCACCCGGCTCGCATCGAAGAGGTAGTCAACAAAGTGCGCAAGCAAATCGAAGAAGAAATTATTGAAATAGGAAAACGCACCACCATCGATTTGGGTATCCACGGATTACACCCTGAACTGATCCGCCTGGTAGGTAAAATGAAATACCGTTCCTCTTACGGACAGAACCTCCTGCAGCATTCACGCGAGGTTGCCAACCTGTGTGCTACCATGGCTTCTGAACTGGGACTGAACCCCAAAACAGCCAAAAGAGCCGGTCTGCTACACGATATCGGCAAAGTGCCTGATGATGAACCGGAATTACCGCATGCTATCCTGGGGATGCGTCTGGCAGAAAAATACAAGGAAAAACCCAATGTATGCAATGCCATCGGCGCACACCACGATGAGGTAGAAATGGAAACGCTGATTGCTCCGATTGTACAGGTTTGTGACGCTATCTCAGGTGCTCGTCCGGGCGCCCGTCGTGAAATCGTGGAAGCCTACATCAAGCGCCTGAAAGATCTGGAAAACTTAGCTGCCCAATATCCGGGTGTGGTTAAGACTTATGCCATTCAGGCCGGGCGCGAATTGCGCGTCATCGTTGGTGCGGATAAAATAGATGACAAAGAAACAGAATTGCTGTCATTTGATATTGCTAAGAAAATTCAGGATGAAATGACTTATCCGGGACAGGTTAAAATCACGGTAATTCGTGAAACAAGGGCAGTAAGTTACGCAAAATAACAAATCTGTATCAAATAAAAGAAAGAGGTGACCAATGCCAACGCGACGGTCACCTCTTTTTTATTATTCATTATCTACGAATTTACAGGCTCTCTTCAATCAGGTTTATTTTCTGCTCAATCAATCCTGCTTCTTCTTTCAGCGCTTCTATTTTTCTTTCCATTTCTCTTATCAAGCCACTTCCTTTTTTATTGGTTGATGTTAAGAAACCGATGTTATTCTCATAAGTAGCAATCTCGGACTTCAGGTGCTCATAGGCCCGCATCAGTTTTTCCCGTTCGCGCAACAGCTTATTCTCCCCTTTCGTCGACATATCTTTCAGGTTGGACTTGAAAGTATCAAGACGACGCTGATTGGCATCCACGTTGAGCTTCTCAAACATCTTATCAACAGCAGAACGATATTCCTTGTAAATTTTATCTTTATCCCGGAAAGGTACATGACCAACTTCATTCCACTGGGCAATGTATTCTCTCAGCATCGTCAACACATCAGCCGGAGTTTTATCCGTAACAATATCCAGCTCATTGATTTTAGCTATCAAATCTTTCTTCTTTGCCAGATTCTCAAGTTCTTCTGTTCTCTGACCAGAAGTATTCTTTTGCTTTTGTTCAAAGAAATAATCACAAGCCGAAATAAAACGCTTCCAAACCTCATCTGAATATTTTTTGGCAACAGGACCAATGGTCTTCCACTCTTTTTGTAAGCGAATCAGGGTTTCGGAAGTCTCTTTCCATTCGGTACTGTCCTTCAACTTTTCAGCCTGTTCACAAAGCGCCTTTTTCTTTTCCAGGTTATCACTCAGTACATTTTTGGAAGCTTTATAGAATTCTGCTTTGGCATTGAAAAAAGCATCGCAGGCAGCCCGGTAGCGATCGAATATTTTATGATTCGATTTACGGGGAGCAAAACCGATTGTACGCCATTCCTCCTGCCATCCCATGATGGTTTTAGTAGCTTCATCCCAGGCTTTATAACTATTCAGTGATGCAAAATCAAATGCTTCTATTTTTTCACATAAAGCAGTTTTTGCAATCAGATTATCTTCTTCTATTTTTCTGATTTCATCGAAATGACCCTGATGTTTGCGGTTGATAACGGCTGACGCTGCTTTGAATCGATTCCAGATTTCCTCCCGGAATTCCCTTGCAACCGGACCGGTTTCGCGCCACTCATCGTGTAGTTTTTGCAGTTGATGAAATGCGGAAATAACATCAGCTTCCTCATCCAAACGTTCAGCAGCCTCACAAATAGTAGTTTTTAATTCCAGGTTCTTCTTGAAATCATATTCACGAAGCTCGTTATTTATCTTTATCAAATCCCAGAATGACTCCTGACAGGTAGCATAAGACTTCCACAACTCGTTGACATGTTCCTGAGGTACCTGTCCGATGGATTTCCATTTTTTCTGCAACTCCCTGAACTCATTGATGTGAGAAGATACGTCGTCGTTACTCTCAACCAACACTTTCATCCTGTCCAGAATATGTTGTTTTTGAATCAGATTATTTTCTTTATCTGCTTCCATTTTGGCTATTAAAGCAGCCTTTTTGGTTTTATATTCATTCAACAGAGTTTTCAACTCCTCATCCAGTCCATCTTTAACTGGCTTATAATCATGCTCTTCACCCCCACTTTCAAGAAAAACTTTCTTGCTTTCTTCATTATCCGCTTTTAATTTTTTATAAAACAAAAGCTTGATATGTTCTACTTCATCTTTAATAGTTTCAATTTCCAGAGTAAGCAATTGCTTCAAATGCGCCACCAGTTCTTCCCGCGAAAATGCCTGCAAATCAAGAGATTTGGATTCCGGAACAACCTGTTTTTCTTTTTCTTCGGAAACAACTTCTTCTTCGGAAACAACTTCAGCAACTGCCTCTTCTTTCGGTTCAACAGCTTCTGACGCTGCAACTTCAGGGGTTACTGTGGTTTCTGCTTCATCCTCCGGCTGAACAGTTTTAGCTGGCTCATTAACAGGAAGTTCTTCCGTAACCTGTGGATTTGTCTGATCGGGTTGTTGGGTTAAATCGTTATCCACGATTTCAGCATCCTTGTTTAATTCAAGTGGGTCCATTTTCAGCAATTTTTTCAGAATAAATCTTCGTTAAGAAAACTATCTATGTTGATTTTATTGTATTTAGCTGTACAAAAATAGATTATTTTTTTAAATATCCTTGTCTTTTATTAAAAAAACCTGATTAATCGTTCAGGATATGCCCCATCCTGTTCTTCTTGGTTTCCATGTAAAACTTGTTATGTGGATTCGGTTTGATTACCAGCGGGACATTTTCAACAATGGTCAGGTTGTAGGCCTCCAAACCTATTCTTTTCACCGGATTATTCGACATCAGTTTCAGCTTTGTCACCCCCAGGTTCATGAGAATCTGGGCTCCTACACCATAATCCCGTTCATCGGCATTGAATCCGAGGTGCAAATTAGCATCCACTGTATCGAGACCTTGTTCCTGCAGTTTATAAGCCTTAATTTTATTCATCAGACCAATTCCCCGGCCTTCCTGATTCATGTACACTAACACACCTTTTCCTTCTTTTTCAATTAACTGCATGGCTTCATGCAACTGTTCTCCACACTCGCAGCGTTGAGAGCCGAAGATATCGCCGGTCATGCAGGAAGAATGAACGCGAACCAGAATCGGCTCATCCTTTTCCCAGGTACCTTTAATCAGTGCCACATGCTCCATACCATTGGAAATCTGGCGGAAAGGTATCAGCCTGAAATCTCCGTAAGCTGTTGGCATATTGACTTCTACGCCCATTTCCACCAGTGATTCCGTTCTGAGCCTGTATGAAATCAGGTCGGCTATACTGATAATTTTCAGTTTAAACTTTTTTGCAAGTTCGATGAGTTCCGGTAAGCGGGCCATGGTACCATCCTCATTCATGATTTCAATCAGAGCTCCGGCAGGATACAAACCTGCCATCCTGGCTAAATCAACAGCGGCTTCCGTATGTCCGGCGCGACGAATAACGCCACGTGTTTTGGCACGCAACGGGAAAATATGTCCGGGGCGACCAAAGGTTTCGGGCTTCGATGTGGGGTCACACAATGCGCGGAGTGTAGCCGCCCTGTCATTGGCTGAGACACCGGTCGTACAACCTTCCAGCTTATCGATGGTAACTGTAAACGGAGTTGCGTGTACCGACGTGTTATTGGTAACTTGCATATCCAGGTCCAATTCTTTACATCTTTCTTCGGTCAGCGGCGCACAAAGTACACCACGACCATGCGTAATCATAAAATTGACGATTTCCGGTGTTATTTTTTCAGCCGCACATATAAAATCACCCTCATTCTCACGATCTTCATCATCAACAACAATGACTACCTTACCTTCTTTGATGTCCTGAATCGCTTCGTCGATTGTATTTAAAAACCTCTTCATATATTGAATTATTTTGATTGACCGAGTTCATCTTCTACAGAAATACGGATGAACCGATATAACTTTATTTTAATGGTATGGAAAAACTTCACATAAGTTTCGGGATTGAACAAAGTAGCATCTACCGCGGCTTTATAAGTCAGGAACACCCCTATCGGAAATAATACGGCAGCGCTAAGCCACATACCCTGATATGCTTCCCAAATGCCTTCCCTGGCCATCTTGTAGCCGGTCAGGTCGATGATGTAATACACTACGAACATGAGTACCGAGATAACTACCGGAAAACCAAAACCACCTTTTCTGATAATGGCTCCCAACGGCGCTCCGATAAAAAAGAAAATCAGGCAGGCAAACGACAGGGCAAACTTCCGGTGCCACTCACTGGCATGACGGTTCATGTACATCTGAGGTTCACCGAGTAACAGCTTGTTATACTGAATGTGGTCGAGCATGCTTTTAGATCGCTCAACTGCATTATCAACTGCCATCGTCATTTGATCCTTTTCCAGTTTTAAAAACGCCGAATCCGGATTATAAGGGGTTAAATCAACATCCGGTTTCACATCGAGCGAAGTCTGAGATCCTCCATAACCCATGAAATATCTGTACTGCAACATTTCCTGTACCTGCGAGGCGCTCCTGATTTCAATAATCTGCTTAATAGAATCTATTGAATGAGACAATTCACTGATATTCTTACTGATGTGCTGATCCTGCAACAGCGACTCATCATACCGGTTGAATTCTGAATCAAAATCATATAAAATTTCTTTCAGAGAAAAAGTTTCCCTGCGGTACGGTATATTCCTGGTGCCCGCCAGCTTTTGTTGCCGGAGATTCTCAAAGCTTTCTCCATTATACAGGGTGAGCAGGAGATACTTCTTATCCCCTGTCGGCTGGATTTTACCCGAATCGGCCAACAATACGGCTGCATTGTCGAATCCATTTGAGAAATCATAGATCATCAGGTCTTTCAACAAACCCTTTTCTTTTGCCCGGACATATAAATTCACGCCATTGATTCCCGAGTAAAATTCTCCGACCGGCACATCCAGTTCGGGAGATTTATGCCGGATGGAAAACAGGAGCGTATACATGTTCTTCTGCGATTTCGGCAGTACATTGTTCGAAAAGAAGAAAGCCGCAACAACAATCAGTCCGACCGTAATCATCAGAGGACGAATAATTCTGAACAGAGAGATACCCGCCGACTTCATAGCGGTAAGTTCAAAGTTTTCTCCCAGATTACCGAAAGTCATCAGCGAAGCCAACAACAAAGCCAGCGGCAGAGCCAGTGGAACGAGGGTCATGATGGCGTACATAAAAAATTCAGCCAACACATCCCATCCGATACCCTTACCTACCAAATCCGCGAAATGCTTCCACAAAAACTGCATCAGCAGGATGAAGATGACAATCAAAAAAGTCATCACAAAGAGCGTGAAGAAGCGTTTGAGGATGTATGAATCGATCTTTTTGATGACAGACATGGAAATTTGCTTTGGACGTGCAAATTTACTTTATTTTGTTCAATAAACAAGGGGATACCCTGAATTCACAAAACCTATGATTTTAACATACAGGTATGGTAAAATAAAACTCAGAACCTTTTCCTTCTTCACTTTGCACACCAATTTTACCTCCCATTTTTTCGATGTAAGCTTTCGAGATCGCCAGTCCGAGTCCGGCACCCTGTCGCGCCATTTTATCTTCCGGATCCGCCTGTATAAAACGTTCAAAAATTACAGCCTGTTTATTTTCAGGAATACCGGTGCCTGTATCTTTCACATAGCAAAAAAGATTGTTGCCTTCAACATGACATCCCAATTCAATAGAGCCAAACTGGGTGAATTTAACCGCATTTTTCAACAAGTTAATCAAAACCGACAAAAGTTTGTCCCGGTCGGTTTTAATTATTAATTCTTCCCGAATAGTTATACTGGTTTTAAACTGCAACCCTTTTTCATCTGTTTCCGGTTTGAAAAAAGTATATACATAATCCAACATTTCACTGATTCTCACCTGCTCTTTATGCACATGAATCACACCGGTTTCAATTTTTGAGATTTCAATGATATCATTGATCAGGTTAAGCATACGCAATCCCGACTTTTCGATGATATGTATGTATTGCTGTTGTTTTTCAGGCGGTAACTCCGGATTTTTCAACAAATCGGCAAAACCAAGAATTCCATTCATCGGCGTACGGATTTCATGGCTCATATTGGCCAGAAAAGCTGATTTAAGCCTGTCGCTTACTTCTGCCTTATCTTTTGCTTTCTTCAGTTTGATGTTTACCTCTTTATATTCCTCATTCTTTTCTTCCAACATTTTCTCGTACTGGACTCTTTCCGTCACATCGACACCAATACTTGCCACACCTTCAATTTCTCCGCTTTCTGAATAGAAAACAGTATTGAACCACGAAATATAGAGCGCTTCTCCGGATTTAGTTTGAATCGGATTATAGATATTATTATCTATTTTTTTATTGACAACACTGTCACAAAAAATTTGATATACATGCAGTTTTATTTCTTCGGGCAGAAATTTTGTGAACCAGTTCTGATTCATAATTTCTTCTTTGCTGTAACCGGTAATTTGTGATAAATAATTGTTGCAATACCTTACACGTCCATCCACATCAAGCAATAACGACACAATATTGCCGCTTTCCAACACCTTTAAAAATCTTTTCTCCAACTCCTCCAGCTTGGCCACAGCCTTGCTGTTCATAGCATTAAAATATTGTCGCAACATCAGAAATCCAATCAGTACTGTTGCTGGAGTATAAAGAAATATCAGAGGTATTGCAATAGTTTTAAACGTGTAAAGTATTTTTTCCGGTGGCAACAGAAAAACAGACAGAGCCATGAACAGGTGCACCACTAAGCCCATCATGAGCAGTTCCAGGTAATATTTCCCATCCCTCCACGAAGGACGTAAATATCGCCACAACAACCCGATTGTTCCGGAAGTAACAATGGTGGCAATTCCCATCCAGATACCGTCTCCGCCCATCAGGAAACGTACAATACCTGTCACGAGCATGGTGATAAAAGCCGGGATAAAACCAAAGAACAATCCGGATATTGAAATCATTACAGTACGGGTATCAAAAACCAGTCCCGGTCCCAATCGCCAGGGACTGAAAATAAGAATAACACCAATACCACTTAAAATAAAACCGACCAAAATCTTTGTTCCCAGACTTTTGGATTCCTCGTTTTTCACCCAGAAATTTTCATACAGCATGGTAAAAGCCAGCAAAATGGCAATGTTTTGCAATAAACCGATGATGATGGAATTTTCCATTTACAACTGATTAATTTTTAGTTTATAAAATGACAAATATATAAATAATCTGTCATTAAATTATTTACGATACAAGAGAAGCTATCGAAACCGGGTTTGTAAAAAAACAAGTAATCAGGTTAACATCTTGCATTCTATATTTTTTTTCTATCTTTGCTCGCCTTTTTAATCCCCAATTCTTTTATAATTAATTTCATGCCGTCAAATTTACCCAATATTCTGATTGTAGATGACAACACGTCCTATCTTCTTTATCTGGAAATTATCTTATTTGACGTTAAAGCGAATATTTATAAAGCCGAATCCGGTCCGCAAGCCCTCGAAATAATTAAAGATGTTGAAATATCGATGGCTATTCTGGATGTCCACATGCCCATTATGAACGGTTTTGAGCTTGCATTGAAACTTAATGCCAAGAGAACAGGAAACAAAATTCCGATCATTTTCCTGACGTCGGATAGCCCTGTCATCGAAAAAATGTTAAAAGGCTACGAATCCGGAGCTGTTGATTATATTATAAAATCACTGAACAAAAAAGTATTAATCAGCAAAATCAATGTTTTTCTTGAGTTATTCTGGCAAAAACAACAACTGATTGAAAAAACGGAGAAGTTGAAACAATCTGAGAAAGAACTGTTACTGGCAAAGGAACAACTGGAGCAGGTCAACGAACATTTAATCAAGGCCATCGAAGAAGAGCGTACGAATATTTCCTACAAAGTTCATGACGAACTGGGACAATCAATCACAGCACTCAAGATGGATTTAAAATGGGTCAGAAACAATCTCCATGAAAAAGACATGTTGGCCGGGAAACTTGACAATATGATTGAAATCACCAACGAAGTAATTTCGAAAGTCCAACACATCGCTGCTGAAACACATCCCGGCATTCTCGATGATTTAGGATTAGTTGTTGCCATCGAGTGGTATTGCAAAGATTTTGAAGAACGCACAGGTATTCCGTGCACATTGTATTTAGAAGAAGTCACACCATTAAAGTCTTCTATCAATCTGGCAATATTCCGTGTTCTGCAGGAAGCTTTGACAAATGTGATCCGGCATGCACACGCATCTGCGGTTACAATTCAACTATTTAACAACGAACATGATATCATCATGAAAATTGCAGATGACGGTACTGGAATACCAACCGACAAACTGTCATCACCGGATTCATTCGGAATTATGTCCATGCGGCAAAGAATCCGGCAATGTAAAGGAATCATTAATTTTACAAATACAACAGGAAGCGGATTATCCATAGAGATCAAAATTCCCCAAATGCAATTAAATTATGAATATTCTTATAGCCGATGATCACGCAATCGTGAGGGAAGGTGTTAAGCAGATTATAAAAACACTGCCTGAAGTTAATTTAATTGATGAAGCCAGTGATGGTAATATTGCCTACACGAAAATCCTGAGTAAAAATTACGATCTGGTTGTTCTCGATATTTCAATGCCGGGTATAACCGGTTTGGATTTGCTCCAGCGGATGAAAAATAAAGATATTAAGACAAACGTATTAATTTTAAGTTTTTATCCTCAGGAACAATATGCTATCCGGGCTTTCAAACTTGGAGCATCAGGTTATTTATCGAAAGACAGCGCTTCCGAGGAACTTTCTCTTGCCATCAGAAAAATTGCAGCAGGAGGAAAGTATGTATCATCAGCCTTAGCTGAAAAGATATTGTTTCAAGACATTGAACTGGACGGAAAACTTCCACATGAACAACTTTCAGAACGCGAGTTTCAGGTTATGATCATGTTGGCAAAAGGGAAATCGCTTGTAGAAATCGGTCACGAGATATTCATTTCGGATAAGACCGTCAGTACTTACAGGATGAGAATTCTGGAGAAAATGGGATTAAAGAACAACACGGATCTAACAATTTACGCCTTAAAAAACAAGTTAATCGAATGAACGTAATATTTTCCACTTTCAGGGCATAGGAAAATCTCCTACAAACAAATAGGATTACCTCCCACACACTTCCCACATTTCCCTTACATCAGAACTTTGTATGTTGCAGTAATTTCGGGCTCAATAATCTGCAACCAGCACGAAGATGAAGAGAATCCTGCTTTTTTTGCTACTTATCAGGTATCTATTTTCCGGTAATACATTAGCGGCAGACAGTCATATCACACACATGCCTGTCATCCTCAAGATACCGGCGATAGCACTGGTTGACTTTGCCGGTTCAGAAAAGAAACTCACCTATATTAGCGGGCATGGTGCAGAGCAAATCATAACTCCCTCTACACTTAATAAAACATGGATTAATTATTCCTGTATCAATGACGGGAATTCTACCAGTGTTATTTCAGTCAGCCTGAGTTCGGGTGATTTACCTGCCGAAATATCTATTAAGCTCGAGGTCGGAGAAAATATGGGAGCAGGTGCGGGCAAAACAGGCCGGCCTATAGGTCCGGTTTTTCTCCGTCCCTACCCTCAGGATATTATTGTGGATATAGGCACCTGCTATACCGGCAGGGGAACTCACAAAGGTCACCAACTGGTCTATTCCTGGGAATGGTTATCTCCTTATAATCCGGATCAATTCAACACCGGAGATATTGAAATCGCAGTGACATATACCATTACAACGGTTAATTAACATAACTGATTCAAGAAGCAATGAAAATCAAATGTATTTTACTCTTAATCTGCACATTATCAGCCATCCGGATAAGTTCTCAAACATTTACCGCGGGGGAACAACTTACTTTAGCTATTTCCAGTTACTGTTTGATTGGCACTAACAATGCTCCTGTAAACCTGAATTTATCATCATCCGTTGCCGGGGCTCCCATCACCTCTGTTTCTAACTCAGATGTATATGTTAAAGTATCATCCATCGTACCCGGAGGTACGCATCGCGAAATTACAGCCCGCATCAGTAGTGGTGTTGTCCCTACCGGTACCATACTCACGCTCGTCTCAGCTCCTTGTACAACAACAAACAGCGGAGGTGCACTGGGTATCCCAACCGTCACTCCTGTTGTGCTGGATGGCATTGATAAAGAACTGGTCGACATGATTGCTACTTGTTACACCGGGACAGGGTATAACGATGGCTACAGACTTACCTATACCTGGAAAAGAGATGAATCTGTCAATTACAGTCAGATCAAATCTACGATCGAACCTGTTAACCTCGTTGTGGTACTGACTATTACAGCGCACGATTCAAACTGACATACCGTATACATAAGCAAAAATCTGATGTGGTTTTTCAGAATACCTTACAAAAGATGTACACAATCCCTTACAAAGGATTCATCTCCGGGATGTCATAAAGTTGAACTGTGAACATTTATTTTTGTCAGCAATTGTACACGAAAAACAAAAAATGAGAATTATATAAATTGTATTTTAAAAATTTACCATTATGAACGCAAATAAAAAACTACTGGTTATCAGCATCACGTTATTACTTTCTGTTATCGGTTTTCATGTAACAGGTCAGAATACAAATACATCTACAGGTACCATTACACTGGGACTACAGGAAGTATCACTGATTGATGCTAACGCTGACGTATCACTGGTACTTACACCTCAGTCTGCCGGTTTGGCCGTTAAACCCAGTGTTAAAGACTCAACAGCACGAATTCTAATTTCATCAGTAGTTTCGGCAGAAAACACCCGTGACCTGAGTGTTGCATTCTCCGGAACACTGCCAACCGGTACATTCCTCAAACTACAGGCAAAAAATCCAAACGCATCATTTGTCGGAACAGCTGGTACCGTAGCAGGAGAAATAGAATTTAACAACACCACATCACAAAATATCGTCACCGGAATCGGCACTTGCTATTCAGGAACAAATGCAGATGATGGTTATAAACTGGTCTACGAATTCGGAACTTCAGCTACGAATGAAAACTATGCCGACATCAGGGCAGTAGGCGGTACGGCAATTACTGCTACTTATACGCTGACTGCGGCACAATAGTTTTTATTTTAAATCCATCAGAATCCGGATTTTTCAGAATATGCTGACATGATTTCAGCATACAAAGAATCCTATTTACAAAAAACAATATGAAGATAAATAAATTTTATGCTTCCCTGCTGATTATCATTTTATTACCTGTCAGTCTGCATGCTTCAGTAGAAGTAATGGGAAGTCTGAAACATATATTCCAGGCAAAGCCGGGAGATGTTATCAGGGGAGAAATTCAAATTCAAAACAACGACTCTACCGATCAGGAAGTAAAAGTATATCAGACAGACTTGTTGTATAACCTGGAAGATAAAACCTTCTATGATGAACCGGGGGCTCACAAACGTTCAAACGCGAGCTGGATTCAGTTCAGCCCCAGGTCGGTCATTCTCAAAGGCAAGGAAATCAGAATGATACAGTACGAAATCACAGTACCCCGACAAGAGTCTTTGAAAGGAACATACTGGAGTGTAATCATGGTAGAAGGAGTTGCTCCCATTGATCCGAATCAGAAAGGCGATCTGAGTATCAGAACCGTGACCCGTTACGCGATTCAAATGGTAACAGAAATGCCCGATAAAGGAACCGGCGTATTAAAATTCAAAGAACCAACCCTGGTGTACGAAGGAAACAAAAAATTATTTCTCGCTGTTGATCTTGAAAACACAGGAGATCGTTATATCGGTCCGGAAGTCTCCATGGAACTTTTTGATGAAAAAGGCGAAACAGTAGAAGTCATCAAAGCACCCAGAAAAGGACTCTATCCAACTACATCAACAAGATTTTTACTTGATCTGGAAGGTGTTCCATCGAAGAAAACCTACAAGGCAATCATCATAGCTGCAGGTCAGGAAGAGGATGTATTCGGATTGGAATACACGCTTTTCTTCTGATTCATTTGTTTTTCACATGAACTTATGAATGTTGAGATCGGTTGCGATTTTTTTCATTGTAACATTCCTCCTGCATACTTTTCAGGTTTGTCCGGTCGGACTGGAAATCAGGTTGCTCAGTGACAAAAGGAAAGAAATGGTCGCCGGCGCCACTTCTAATGTCCTGGTTATGTTTAACAACCAGACCGATACTGTCAGGGAATTTGCTTTGAAATTACGGGCGGATGGTAACAACTGGAAACAGTTTATGAATTATGCATCCAACCGGATTGAAGGAAACTCAAGTATTAATAAAATAGTCAGTATCAATGTGCCGGAACACATCAGGGCTGATGATTATTCCGTCGTATGGGATGTGTTTGAAAAACCTGACAATCAGATTATCGGGACTATCACTATTCCAATTCGTGTGTTACCAAAGTATGATTTACATATTGAAAAACTAAAAGCGCCGGGTTATTTAACTGGTGGCGACACGCTCCATGTCGGATACCGGATTTACAATTTATCAAACATCGACATACAGGTCGAAGCAAATATTATCAACGGAAACAAACAGGAAAGTCGTTTCTTCAAAATAAAACAAGATTCTTTCGTCAACACCAATGTATTTGTTTCCGCAGCAAAAATTACGGAAACTTATGCTCAGCAAAGTGTAACCTTATCTGCTTTCATCAGGGAAAAACCGGAGGTAAACAGTCAGAAAACATTCTGGTTTGATATTATTCCATCGGAACATGCCGCGTTCGACGGCTACAACCGGTTTCCTGTAAAAATATCAAGTGTATTGGCAGCCGGAAACAGAATGAATAAAAGATATTATGCCGTATTATACGATATTGCCGGTAGTGGAGTAATCGATGAAAAAGGGGATAAAAAGCTTACCTTTCGTTTCCGCGGTCCGGATCGCAGGGGCAACCCCGTGCTGGGAATGAACGATGAGTACTACCTTACCTATCAAACCCGGTCGGCGGAGATATTGCTGGGAGATCACAATTACAGTTTGAGTAATCTCACGGAATCATCCCGTATCGGAAGAGGAGTACGGGTTCAGTACAACTTCGGCAAAACGACACTTGGCGCTTTTTACCATACACCCAGGTATTACCCAGAAATAAAACGTACATTCTCGTTTTATTCCAACCTGAACATCAATGACAAAATTCGTTTAGCCGCAGGTTATCTGGCAAAAACCGATACTGCAAACCAAACGGCCAATATGCTTACTGTTTCCGGTATTATGAGACCGGCTTCCTGGATCGGCAGCTCTTTTGAAGTCGCAATGGGTTTACACGGAAATCAGATTCAAAAAGCGGGTATGGGCAATATAAACCTCAGTACAAAGTATTTCTCATCACATGTAAACATCAAATATGCCGATCAGTATTTCCCCGGCTATCTTTCAAATTCTCTGGTGATATCTTCGGGAGCTAAAGTCAATCTGAATAAATTCAGCTTAGCTGTAAATTACGACCGGAATAATGCTAATATGGCTCTGGACACGCTTTATGCCAATGCTCCGTATAGCGAAAACAAGAATCTGATCTGTTTCTTCCATTTTAATCCTCAAAATTCAATTGGTATCAGTCTGAACTCCATATTGCTGGAAGACCGGGGTAAAAACCGTCTTTTCAATTACAACAAATATTTCGGCAGGGTTTTCATGGACACTAAAATCAAGCATTTCAGTCTGAATCTTTACGGAGATTACGGCAAAATCACCAATTACCTGGAATCGACAGACAATCAGACCTCCGACATGTACAACGGACAGGTTTCACTGAAATACGCCCTCAATCAAATCTTCTCATGCAGCGGTTTTCTTAAATATCAGGGAGGAAATCAACATCAGATAACCGGATTTAACAAATATTACTATGGAGGCTCTTTTCAGGTCAATTTAAAGAAAACATTTATCGCGTTAGATTTTCAAAGTGATTACGAGTTGAAGGAATATTACCGCGACAGAAGTTTATTGTCTCTACAGTTACATCATCAGCCGAATCCCCGCCATGTGTTTGAAATAAGTACAAATTACAACCTTGTCAAGAATTCATTATATAAAAAAGACTTAAACATACAGGTCCGTTATACCTACAATTTAAACTTTCCGGTATCAAAAAAGAAAAACATCGGAAGTCTGAGTGGGAAAGTTATCAACAAAAGTACTGAACGGGTTGATGGTATTATGTTTAATCTGAACGGACAAAAATCGGTAACCGATAAAAACGGTAATTTCAGATTTCCGGCACTCAGGGTCGGCACATACACTTTAACCATGGACGACTCGAATTTCGAAATAAACACCATAGCTGCCATTTCGGGGCCATACGAAATTAACATAGAGCCCGGAAAAGAGACTCGGTTTGTAACAGAACTCACAAAAGCCGCTAAAATCAGGGGAAAAATGATTATAAAAGAAGATAAAAACGATGGAAAAGGTTTTTATCCGATAACGGAAGAAATCAAGAAACTTATTGTTGAAGCGTCTAATGGCACAGAAGTCTTTCGGGTGTTTACCGATCGCGAAGGCAACTGTTACTTTAACGATTTACGACCGGGCATCTGGATTATCCGAATTTTCAGAAACGGCATTCCATCCGGTTATCAGCTTGAAAAAGATCAATTAACAATCGACCTGGAACCAGCAGATGAGAAAGAATTCGAAATCAATATCCGGAAGAAAAACAGGGAAATAAAATTTCAACCGGGATTTTAATCCTGAACAGAACGGGATGAATCAAATTATTGAACAACTTCATGCTAAAAAATAAAACACTGATGATGAACGATATAATCAGACATATTTCCGGCATAACCGCAATGCTCATTCTCTTCACGACAGGATTTGCACGTGACAACAACACAATTTCAGTCACAAACCGCGCTTCGTCTATCCTGAAGCTTACGGGAGCGCCCACACCTGGCAGGGAAGCCGGAATCATCATTGAAGACACGCAATGGATTAATTATACTGTGGAGTCAGATCCATTAGAATCACTCAAATCAATA
>JARKQF010000338.1 GCA_029973975.1 Paludibacter sp. | reverse complement strand
ATTGCGATTCGATCTTGCCACTCCCCTGCGGAAACCCTGGCTTTCACAGGGTAACCGCTGGGTGGTACAAGAATTTAATCCTTTTGCATCAGATTGGAGAAAAGAAAATCTGATGCTGAATGTGGCCATTGGGTATCCGTTTTAATAAACTACTCTTTATCAACCCATATTGCAGAACTGAAAGCCCAGTTATTATCACGCTGACGAACACGAACATAATAATAATCCGTATCTTTCTCAACTTCGTTATCAGTCATCTCGTATTCAATTGTATACGCCTGTTCCGGGGCAGCCCGGTGAAACTGGATGGCTTCACTCAACCAACCTATCATGAAGTTTGAATAAGTTCCGTTCAGCAATTGCTCCATGGTATATTCAAATTTTTTCCCGTTAAAATCGGCTGTCAATTTTGCATTTTTCGGCATGGTTACATCTAAAATTACAGCCTGTGTTGCCGGGGTAAGTGTGTTCGGGTTTTTAGTTGTGTACATATCCAACACTACTTTCTTGTCCGATTGTTCAAGTATACGATTGACCAATGTTCCATGCAAATCAGTTTTTCCTATTTTATCTTTCTGCGGAGCAGTAAAAGCGGCACCTCTGAAACAAGGTGTAACCTGATGAATGGTTCCTTCTGAGAGGGACAAATTTCCCTGCCAGTGTACCGGTTCATCAAAACGGTTCCAACCAAATTCCACTTTAATTTTAGCTCTTACAACGTCTTTATCAATCTTTTCATTCGAGAAAGGACCATCGACACGCACCAGACGTTTGCCGTTTTTAATGATATCCATGTAATCGATAAAATTCTGACCTTCAACCTTAACACTGATTTTTCTTTTATTTCCCTTGATTTCATCCCCCATGATGGCTTCATTGATGCGGAAATCAAGTTTGATTTTATCTCCTGTAACACAATATACATGACGTTTTTCCATGGCTTCCCAAATGGCGTCGCGGGTATTGGCCGGAGCAATAACAGCAATAAGACCGTCGCCGTAACTTCCGGGATATCCGGCATGTTGATCGGTCGATCCGATTACCCCGAACTTATGTCCCTGATTCAAACCGTAAAGCATGGTTCCTTCAAAATTACGCGGTCCCATATCATGCAGGTTGGTGTAATCGCCCAGGTCTTCTTCAGCCAGACCGTGACGAGAATAGATTTCGACAAAAGGTGTTTTTTCAGGATTAAAATACTTCCATGCATACCCCCTGAAACCTTCCTGGTATCCCATGTGGTGAGGTGTTACAAATGCTTTTTCTTTTTTCAGTTTTTTCATCAGTGCAGGAACCGAATTCGCTTCCAGTAAAGGAGCGTCCAGACGATAATTCAATGCCACATGATCACCATATTTCATGCTGTGATACTCGTACGACAGGAAAGTCAGGAACTCACCTTCCCTGTTATATTCATTCGTCATGCGCACATACTCCTGCCAACCGGTTTTACGCAATCTTTCGAAAGCCGAAGTATGATAATCAATCACCCACGACAAACGGGAATCATCCCTGCCCGGGATATCGGGCCAGGCAGCATGCGGAGTCACCGAAACAAAATCAAGCTGTTGTTTCGCCGCCTCAAAAGCGTCACGCATATCTCCATGTCCGTATGTAAGATTACAGTGATTATGAATATCGCCGAAATAGATATTCAGGGAATCGTAATTATCAGTTTTATTTTCGATAATTTGTTGTTTTTCGGAATTACATGCGACAAGTGTCAGGAGACCTGTTGCAATCAATAATACATTTAAAATTCTGATTTTCATACGACTATATTTTTGTTTATATTTCTTCTACTTTTAATTCTTTTTGAGTTGCACGAAGTTCTTCAATCAATTCATTTTTAATATTCTTATAAGAGGGGTCATGATACACATTATTCATTTCAAAAGGGTCCTTTTTTAAATCATATAATTCCCATTCGTCAATGTCATTATAAAAATGTATCAGTTTATAATCCGGAGTTCTGATTCCGTAATGTCTTTTTACCTGGTGTTCTCCGGGATATTCATAATACTGATAATAGACAGAATTTCTCCAGTTATCAGGAATTTTACCTTTGTTTTTCAGTACCGGAAGAACAGATTTCCCCTGCATGTCAGTGGGGATTTTCAGACCAGCCATATCCAGTAAAGTGGGAGCAAAATCAACATTCATGGTCATTGCATTAGTCGACGAACCACCGCGGATTACTTTAGGATACCTGATCAACAATGGCATTCGCTGGCACTCCTCATACATGAATCGCTTATCGAACCATCCATGCTCGCCCAGAAAAAAGCCCTGATCAGATGTATATACAATGATGGTGTTATCCAGTTCTCCTATATCTTCCAGGTATTTCAGCAATCGTCCTACATTATCGTCCACCGCGAGTGTTGTTGCCAGATAATCGCGCATGTATTGCTGATATTTCCATCTGACCAATTCTTTACCCTCCATCTTCTTCTCCCGGAATTCTCTGATTCTTCCGGCATAAGCCTGATCCCAGCGGTCTTTTTCTTCATCCGTCATGCGATGATATGCCTGATAAAACTTATCTTTATTGGTCGTGTCATTCATCTCTTCCCGGGTGGCTATTTTTAAATCCCAGCGATCTTTGAGCGTTTTTTCAATACTCATATCCTGTTCTGATGCGGCACGTGAACGGGTTTCGTAGTCATCAAACAAGTTTGCCGGTTCCTTGAAAATAACATCATTAAATTTACCCAGATGGCGTTGTGCTGGCATCCAGTTTCTGTGAGGAGCTTTTTGATGGTACATAACCATAAAGGGTTTTGACTTATCTCGGTTTTTCAGGAAACGTATTGTTTTATCCGTAACAATGTCGGTAACATACCCCTGTTCGGTAATGATTTTACCATTTTCGTTGAACTCAGGCTGATAATAATGTCCTTGTTCATGATCTCCGGAAAGAATACTCCAGTAGTCAAATCCCTGAGGTTGAGATATCAGGTGCCACTTGCCTATCATAGCTGTCTGATATCCGGCTTGCTGAAAAAGTTTGGGAAAAGTTTGCTGATCTCCGTTAAACGCGGTTGAGAAATTATCTTTATACCCATTCACATGACTGAATTTTCCGGTAAGAATACATGCTCGTGAAGGACCTGAAATGGCATTGGTGACATAGCAATTATCAAAACGCATCCCTTCGTTGGCAATCCTGTCGAGATTTGGTGTTTGTATCAATGTTCCACCATAACAGGTCATAGCCTGTGTGGTATGATCATCTGTCATCATAAAGATGATATTAGGCTGCTTCTTCAGGGCTTGCTGATGACATGAACTCAGACTTACCAAAGCAACAGATGTTAAAACTAAACTTTTCCGCATATAAAAATAACTTAATAATTTATGACCACTAACGATTACCGCGCGTAAACATCGCGCCCAGTTAACCAATAAATAATATTAACGTAATAACCTCATACACTTTTTTCCGGCTTCCGAGTGCAGATTTAAAAAATAAATTCCACCCGGAAGATCCTGCAAACTAATATCATCGGCGAACATCACATTTTTTTTGCTAAACAGCAGAGAGCCTGTCAGGTTTGATATGGTATAATTAAACACGCTGCCCGAATCAGATTCTATCCTGTAAACATGATTATTCCTATTATAGAGCCGGAATCCTATTCCGGTCGAATCTTCCTTCTCAGTAACTGATGTCGCAGGTAATTTTAGTAAAATACGGTATGTTTCTCCTGCCTTCGCTTCTCTATATTCAATAGTGGTTTTTCCCGGGACTGTCTTTAATACCAATACATTTTCATCTGACGAAATCATTTCATATTCACCATTCAATTCTATTTTGATTGTGGAAACATTGCCTACGGCTTTTATAGCATCAGCAGATAATGATGAAATATCGGAAGCGCTTGGCCTGTGCATATCGGGATCGGAAAATGCTATTTCAAGTGTATCATTACGTTCCTGGATCACAATGATAGCAGGAATATTCACGCCATATAATTTTCCGGAATTAACAGTAACAGAAGCATTAAAAACAACGGCAGCGTATGTTTTTGACGGATGATGTCGCACAACATGAGCGAATTCATCGTACTTCAAAATTTCAACCGGATTATTCTGGGAAGCATAGAAAACTCCCATGTGCTCATCCGAAATACCGGTTATGATCTGGTAAGCATATTTTCCTCCATCGATAAATCTTCCATGATTAATGCTGGCAGTTATGAAAGATGAACCGAACTCCGTATTGACATTTCCATCTCTTACCAAATAAGCATTTCCATAATTGTCTTTGATAAAAGGCATCACTAATCCAGTCTGATTCTGGGCAACCGGACTACCATTTACAATTAAAAAATCCGAAGCAAGTACTTTTTGATTCTGGAACAAAGTGGTGTGGACATCATGATTCCTGTCGGCACATTTTATTCCGCTTCCCAGACAAGTGTAAATACTGTCGAACTGAAAAACAGATTTCCGGGCATAAAAACTCTTATCGAATGTATTATCATGCAAATGATTGGCAAAAACCGAACTGGTTTGATTGAATGCAATTCCTCCCAAAAAAGCTTCATCGGAAAAGTTCCGGTGTAAAGCGTTATTATTTTGAGCATTAAGTTCATCTCTTGTCAAATACTTAGTTGTCGTTCCGGGAATATGACTCCAGTCCCACGCGGTATCTGCAGGTTTATAGCTTTTAAAACCGTTTTTTATGTTTGATAATTCAATATGTCCGTAACTCAGATACCTGCCGTACAAATTCTCAGTAGAGGAACTTTCAAAATCCCAGATGTATTTGCTGTATCCCTTGGCAGTCAGCACCCAATCGGGCTGCCGGGAGATCAACAATCCCGAATAAGGCATAAACTTCGTTCCGACAGGATTTTTTTCAGCCGGAAGTGGAGATAAGGATAACTCGAGCATTTTCTCTACTTCCCCAAGGGCATTTTTAAAAGTAATATCAGAACGTACTCTTGAAATCAACGATTTCAGCGGTTCAGTAGCCGGGGACCAATAATTTTTAAATGCCTGTGTCAGTTCAGAATCAGGAGTCTCCGTTGCAAGCGCCAGATATGCATACGCAGGCAGCAGTTTATCCAGAATCTGAGTTTGAGTTGGAAAACGACCGGTAGTCGCCCCCGGAACATCATAGCCCGCGCACATGAACCGGAATGTAAGTAATCCGTTTTTCAAATGGTTATATGTTTCTGTGCTGAGCGCATAAGGTGTATCCGAAAGGAAATAGCACAACAAAGCGCCTATATACAAGGCATCAGGATAATATGCACTGTAATAGGGTCCGCGATGATGATACCCCGAATAGTCAGGTTTCAGACATCCGAGATAACCCTGCGCCGGCGAAAAAGCATTGTCGGCATACGCTTTAAAACTTTGCAAGGCAGCAACCTGTTGTTTCTCATCCTGCATGGCAACAGCATACAGTAATTTTGGCATCATAAGTGCTCTTATCTGATCAGCTGTTTCTCCTTTATTTTCGGGTGTAACATATACATTTCCAAACAAACTATACCAGTAAAAAGCTTTCATAACCCGTTCATATCGGTCTGTTGTCATCGCGTCTCTCATCAAATAAGCCGCATGAAAGAACCCGGAACTTCTCAGCATTTCAAAACGAAGTCGGCCTAATGCACTTCCGTCGGCCCATCCCTGATCGTGGTACCAGTCAAAAATTTTCAGTATCAATTCACGCGAACTCGCTTTGTCGTTTTTTATAGCATCATAAGCCAACTGAATCATATATTTTTCATTGACATCCCTGAATGTTTTTACATTTACACCATCAACAACCGTATTGTAGAAATCCATCGGATATAAACCTTCTCCATTAACAGTACCATCAGGGAGTGTTTCGAGCGACAAATCCGGAACCCTGTTCAAAGCCGTTTGCACATAGCTGTTAAATGAGTTCTTGCGTGAAATAAAAACCGGATTATCGTCAAATTGTCCGCTTCCCAGATGCCAGTCGTCGATCCGTTTCCTGAGTGTTTGTACCGCATCTCTCTGCTCTTGTGTAACAATATTTGCAGGAGTTTGTGGAGGATAATTTCTGACGGCAACAAAATCTACCAGCTCAGCGGAGGTATTGTTAACCTTATATTGCATATCTGAAATACGTTCCCACGACACGTTATCCACAAATTCGAGATAATCAATGTATAAAGTTCCCGAACCCGATTTCGGCGATTCCCATTTCATGCTTCGCAGGGTGTATCCCGTATGTCCCATATCGGCTCTGAAACGCGCCCAGATACAACGCCACCCTTTGAAATTTAGGCTGACTTCCAGGCTGCATCGCCGTGTGGTGGAAAATTCGTATTCATAAAACCACAAAACCAACTTTTGATTAGAAGGATTCTCGTTATATACCCATACCGTAATCCCCCCATTAGCCTGAATACTGGATGTATTCATGGAGAGAGGTGCAGCCACAAGCGTATCGTTGGCAATCCAATTCCAGCGAAGAGAGCGGGAACCTAACTTTGCCCGTTGCGAGCTGACTGATAAAACGCCCCGTTTTGCTTTAAAAACAGCAGGAACCATTCCATCTTCAAAAGAATAGATTGTTCCTGC
>JARKQF010000335.1 GCA_029973975.1 Paludibacter sp. | reverse complement strand
ACGGCCGCATCCAGATGCTCCCAGCCCTCCTGGATAAATTCCGCCTCCTTTTCCGCCCAGAGAAAGAAACGGTGGAGATAAACACCGGTGAAGTTATGATATTGTTTCCAGACACAATGTAAGTGATACACAAAACTGCGTTTGGGAAAAAGCGCTCCATAGAACTTGAGGCTTTGGGCGACACGTGCCGGAAAAAGGAAAAAGTAACCGGACGCAACACACCAGGAAAAAGTACGAAAAAACCACAAACCCAAATGACGCGATAAAAGGGCTGCCGATTTAGAAAAATATCTGCTCATAAAACATTTTGAGATCAATCAACCTATGGTTGTTTCATGCTGCACAAATAAAGTTTGCGTGGGATAGGCGAATTCAATTTTTTCCTCCTGGAATCGGCGGAACATTTCCAGATTGATCGCCTGCTGGATATTCATATAAAGATTATAGTCCTGATCTTTTACAATATAGACAACCTCAAAATTGAGCGCTGAGTTGCCGAATTCTTTAAAGTGAACGCGGTCAAACTTTACATGCTCCTGCTTTTCTATTATTTCCCGTACAATACCATTGATCAGCGGTAATTTATCCTGCGGTGTCTGATAAGTGACTCCGAAGCCGAAGACAACGCGCCTTTCAGTCATCCGCTTAAAATTCTGGATGCGGCTTTTGAGTAAATCGTTGTTGGAAAATATCAGTTGTTCACCGCTCAGGCTGCGCAAACGGGTCGTTTTTAAACCTACATGTTCAACTGTTCCCTTCAACTGATCAATGACGATAAAATCGCCGACGACGAAAGGCTTGTCAATGACGATAGACAGTGACGCAAAAAGATCACCCAGAATATTCTGCACCGCCAGAGCCACGGCAACGCCGCCGATTCCGAGTCCGGCCACCAGGCTGGTTATATTGAAGCCAAGATTGTCCAGTATCAGCAGCAGGGCGATCGACCATAAAAGAAACTTGCTGATGAAACCCAAAACGGAGATTGTAGTGGCGACGGCGGCGTCGTCAGCCATTCTTTTCTTTACGTTGAGACTGATTACGAAATTAAGCCCCCTGCTGATCCAGATAAAGATCTGGATCACCACCACCATGAAAAAGATCCTATTCCATATTTTAAGAATATCCGGCGGCAGGACAAGAAAGAGCAGGCTTATATAAACGGAAATGATCAAAAGGAAAAAGTATTTGGTCCTGGAAAGAACAGCCAGCAGCACATCGTCTATCTGCGTGTGGGTACGGTTGGCAAGAGCCTTCAGATACTTCAATAAGATTTTACGGGCAATAATCAGGGCTGAAAAAGATGCAATCAGGACGCAAAGGGCTATAAACCAGGTGTGAACAGAATTGCCTAAATATGTTTTATCTAAAAGTGTCATACTGTCTCCCTGAAGAAAAATACTGCCGTATTGTTTATTATTAATCATGTTGCTGCGCAATCAATTTTTGGATTTCTCTTAGTGGAGCCTGAGAAAAAATATCAGCATCAGTGCAATGGCTATTTTTTCTTTTCTTTTTGTGAATCATCATGATGGTTAAATAAGTCTCTCCCGTATAACACGGTCAAAATCAAGGCGATCAATCCCATAGTTGCAAAGACAATCGTAAATCCTATTGTTACTATATTACTTACCAAATCAAGTTCTGCCAGAGCCATAGCAAAGAAAAATATCAGCATATTAATTCTGGCAAAATAAGTAATAAATGAGGCATGCGGTACACCTTCATTAATCAGCGCCCTCAATAAGGCCTTTGTGCTCATCGCGGTGATCAGTAGCCCGAATCCAAATATTGCGAGGGAAAATAATAACTTGGGAAAGAAAAGAATTGCGTCTTTTGATATCACAGTTAAAGGCTGTAGATCCCAGGTGATCAGTGCAAAATAAAAGAAGATCAAAAGTATGATAAAGAAGGTAATATTACCGATAAGATTATAAAAACTCTGCCGGATATCCGCATTAGAAAAGACCTTGCCCCATGACAGGCGTACAAGAATATACTCCAATTTAAAAACTTTGAACAATTGAATTACCAGTCGTTTCACAAACCAGGCAAGCAGCCAGCCGATGAAAAGTAAAATAACTCCGCCAAACAGTTTAGGAAGGTAACCGATAAATGCTTCGAATATATTAGAAAAAATTGTTTGATAGTCCGTCATTCGGATATCCTCCTTTTGCTCGGGGATAGGACAGCTTTCCAAATCGGCAGTCGCTCTTCATATTCTTTTACCCACAAGACAGGACATGGGACACGTTCCGTAATTTCCTGTGTAAGCGATTTTAAAAAAAGTAATTCGAGAAATTCACCGGTCCGGCCGCCCATAAGAACAAGGTCGGCATCTCGAGATAATTTTATAATGCCGCTTAGAATATTTCTTGCCCTTATGGTAACAATTTCTGCGGAAATTTTATTCTCATCAATAAGATACTGCATTTGCCGAATTCTTTCTCTTTTTAGAGTTCTCGGTGTGTTCGGTTCAAATACGACAGCAATTTTTAATTTTGCCTTAAAATAGTCGGATATTGCCGGACCTATTTCCATCGCCAGGCGTGTATTGATGCTGCTGCCGAAAGGTATTAAAATAGTCTTAATTTTTTCGGGTAATAAATTTCCATGGATAATAGCCGTTTCCAACGGCATTTTTTGAATAACCCTGTCGATCGCGGAATAAAATAATCGGTCAAAAAAATTCGTTGCCTTATGATGTCCCATTACAATAAAATTACAATCGTCTTCAGAAACTGTATCGATTATTCCCTGAGAAATGCTGTGCGCAACTCTAATTATTGAACGTGCCTGAATATCGGCCTGAAACGCCATTTCTTCCAGCATGTCCAAATCAGGACTGACAAAATTCTTTTCGTCAAGTCCCGAAAATAACTGCTGTCCTTCATGAACTTCAATTATATTCAAAAAAATGATTTCGGCGTTATGTTTTTTCGCCAGGGCAAATGCTATATGAGCTAAACTGCCGAATGTTGCCGGATTGGCCAGGCATACAAGTATTTTGTACTGTTTTTTCTCTATGCGTTCCAGTGCCCTGATTTTCTTTGCATGCTCAACTTCCCGTTTTGCAGCATAAAATTTGTAAATCAACAGACCTGATCCGATCCATACGGCTGTTACTATCCAGGCTTTATAACTGTAATTGTACATAAAAACGGCAAGAAACAGCAACATCGCAATTCCTGCAATCGAAAGATAAGGATAAAAGGGAACGACAAAGCCGCGATCAAGGTCGGGCCTTGTCTTACGCAGCCTGATCATTGCAATATTTACCTGGAAAAAGAGCAGCAGAAACATTATGTCGGCAGCGCTGGCAACATCTTCTATCGGCAGTAATACAACCATAAATACGATAATGACCAGAGAGATTAAGATTGCCCAGTGAGGAGTAAAATTTTTCGAGTGTACCGTGCTGAAGTATGCAGGGAAGTTGCGGTCTCTGCCCATTGCAAAAGCCACCCTCGATGAGGAGTAAATCGTGGCATTGAGGGCGGACATTGTTGATACAATGCCTCCGATCAGAATCATTATGCCTCCGCCTATAAAGAAATGACCGGCGACTTCTACCAGGGCCAGCTCTTTATGCAGCGCCAGGTAATCCCATGATTTCATATCTCCCGAATTCACTGCGCCCAGGGAAGTTACAGCCACCATTATATAAATGGGTATTACTATCAGTAGAGAAAGAAAAACGGCATAAGGAATATTTTTTCTGGGATTCCTGATTTCTTCCGAACTTTGAGCAATAACTTCAAATCCCTGGAAGGCAATGAAAGAAAGTCCCATAGCCTTGAAAACGCCGCTCCATCCATTGGCCATGAAGGGACTAAATGAATCTTTCCAGTTTGCCTTGCTGAACATCATCTCGATCCCGAAGCCGATAAAGACAGCCAGAACAACTATTTTGGCGATAGTAACAAGATTGCCGATTTTTCCCGTTTCCGAGGCGCCACGAATATTAATATAAGCGAAGACAATCGCAGCAATAACAGCCAACAATTTTTGCGGAGAAAGAAAAATCCAGTAAGGGAAAGTGAATCCGACCTCGTGTAGTGTATGTTCAAAATATGCTCCAAATCCCAGAGCATATAATCCACACGCCATAGCGTGTGCAAACCAACTCATCCATCCGGACAGAAAGCCGTTCCATTTGGGCAATCCTTCTTTAACCCAGAGATATCCGCCGCCGGCATCATGAAAACAGGAGCCCAGTTCCGCATAAGACATAGCTGTAAGCAGCGCTACCAGACCGTTAAGAACAAAAGCAATAATCAACGCCGGTCCGGCAACTCCGGCAGCAATGCCGATAAGAACAAAAATGCCGGCACCGATCATTGCCCCTACGCCGATCATAGTGGCGTCCAGAAGCCCCATTTCTCTGCTTAAGCGTATCTCCTTAGGAAACTTTTGCACAATGCCCCCACAAGAAATACTTTTAATTGTTAAGCCATTTTCTTATTCATAGAACATCATGCACATCACAACATAGACGATGTGCTATATTTTTGTTGAAACAGAGAAGTAAAGAATGCCATCATTCTCCCAGCCGTTATGGATCGGGACGAATTCAGTCACGTTCCGGGGTTACAGGACGCCACCAGGGAGAACAATATAAGATGTGTATTCCAATATAAAATTTTGACTGCAAAGATTAAAAATTTTAAACTTATTAAAGCACGTTTGCTTATTCTCCGCAAGAACTGATGCATGAATATGGCAGCATATACCCCATCGTTTTGAAATTTATACTCGGATTCATTGATTCCAGAAACGTTCAAGGCTGCTGATAAGTTGATAGT
>JARKQF010000326.1 GCA_029973975.1 Paludibacter sp. | reverse complement strand
TGAATTTTTAGCCACTGTTTGGCAGCCCGCTGTAAATCAAGCAAAAAAAGAAGCTTATGATTTACAAAAGTTGATGGATGAAGCAGGTAAAGGTGAAAAGCTGGAAGCCTGGGACTGGTGGTACTATGCCGAAAAGCTACGGAAAGCCAAATATGATCTGGATGAAGAAGCTATCCGCCCCTATTTTAAAATGGAAAATGTGCGCCAGGGAGCATTTGACCTCGCTGGTAAGTTATGGGGACTTCAATTTACTGCTTTGACCGACTATCCGAAATATCATCCTGACATGGAAGCTTTCAAAGTAACCAATGCCGATGGTTCGCTCGTGGGCGTACTCATTACCGATTATTTCCCGAGACCCGGAAAACGTGCAGGCGCCTGGATGAACGAATACAGAAAACAACACTACCGGGATGGTCAAAACATCCGTCCGGTAATTGTGAATGTGGGTAACTTCACCAAACCGACATCCGACAAACCTTCTTTGTTGAGCATGGACGATGTACAAACGCTTTTCCATGAGTTCGGACACGGATTGCATGGCTTGCTGGCTCAAAGCACTTATATCAGTCTGTCGGGAACCAGCGTGGTACGTGACTTTGTGGAGCTTCCCTCCCAGATTATGGAAAACTGGTGTTTCGAGCCACAGGTAATGAAGACCTACGCCAGACATTACGAAACAGGTGAAGTGATGCCTGATGAACTGATGGAAAAGATTCAGAAAGCCGGCACCTTTAATCAGGGATTTGTCATGACTGAATTATTGTCGGCCGCCATCCTCGATATGGATTACCATACGCTAACCAATGCTGATAACTTAGACGTAAATGCATTCGAAAAAGCTTCTATGGAACGGATGGGTATGATTCCGGAAATTATCGTCCGTTACCGCAGCACCAATTTCAATCACGTTTTCGGTGGTGGCTATGCAGCCGGTTATTACAGTTATACCTGGGCAGAAGTACTCGATGCTGATGCCTATCAGGCTTTTGTTGAAACAGGTGATATTTACAATCAGGAAGTTGCCACTTCTTTCCGCAAAAACATCCTTGAAAAAGGAGATTCGGAAGATGCTATGAATCTTTACCTTAAATTTAGGGGAAAAGAACCTGATCCCACCGCCTTATTAAGAAAACGCGGATTTATTCAGTAACATATAAATATGAAGTCCCCAACTATCCAACAGTTTATAAAACCCGGCGTACCACTGGCAGTGCTACTCGTGTTGCTCTATTTGGTTAGTTGGGGACTTAATTATTTCTTCATTCCCGACATACAGGATTATAATGTTTTAGACACCAGACTTTTTGAACCAAACAACTTTTGGCTGATAACCAGTATTTTTCTTTTAACTGTGCTGAACCTGTTGTTAATTGCACTGCTTAATAACAGATTTTCCATCATAAGAGAAAGATCGTTTTTACCTGTATTTTTCTATGCTCTTTTTATCACCTCCTGGAAAGAAAGCCATTTCCTGATCTGTTCACATCTGGCTGTTTCGGTGTTTTTAATCAGCCTGATGCTTTTCATGGGCATGTACAAAAACAGAACTGCCGTCATTCCCGCTTTTTGGGGAACGCTTTTCATTTCTCTTTCAGGAATATTGAACCCCGCTTATCTGTTTCTGATTCCACTTGCCTGGATTGGTTTTGTGCAGTTAAAATGTTTCTCGACACGTATTTTTCTTGCTTCCCTGATGGGCATGCTGCTTCCGTGGATATTTTATTTTTCCTACCAATTATATGCCGGCAATGAAATTGTTATTTTCAACGCATTATTTGAAGTGTTTCAACCCGGATTTTTTCTAAATGCACTTACTATTTACGAACAAATTTATATTCTAGCGCTCGTTCTGATTGTTGTAATCAGCTTATTCGGCATTTATACCAACCTGTTAAGCGAATCGGTGCAAAACCGCAAAAACATAAACGTGCTGGTGTTCATGCTCGTTTTTCTGATTGCTCTGGTATTTATATTTCCCAAACATGCCCCGGCTTTTCTTCCTTTGATTGCTTCTTTGATAGCCATGTTGCTTGCACATCCTTTTACATTACAAAAAACAAGATTCTACACTTTCCTGTTTTTTATTGTAATAGCTATTCACATTGGTTACATGTACATTAACTATTTCATTATTTAGTCAATGGAAAACTTCATCGAACTGGGATACCTGGGACTGTTTATTGCATCTTTCCTGGCTGCAACGGTTGTTCCTTTCAGTTCTGAAGTAGTATTCTCCGCATTGGTTTTCGGAGGTCTCGACGGGTGGACCTGTGTATTTGTTGCTACAGCCGGTAACTGGCTGGGCGGCATGAGTTGCTATTATCTCGGAAAACTGGGAAAATTAGCATGGATAGAAAAATACCTGCGTGTTAAAAAGGAAAAGTTAGATAAATGGCTTTCCAGATTTCACAAATACGGCGACTGGTTTGCGTTCTTTTCCTTTCTGCCCGGCGTAGGTGATGCCATTGCCGTGGCTTCCGGCTTCTTTCGCTGTAATGTCTGGATCGTCGCCGGATCTATGTTACTGGGTAAATTCGCGAGATACATTGTATGGATGTATTTCCACGGATTAATTTTCTGATTTTTGTAAAATATTTTTATTTTTTCACCCTTATATTCTGCCAATAATAACTACTTTTGAAAGCTAAAAGCAGTTTACCCTTTATGAATTCAAAACTTATACTGTCCGTCTTTTTGATACTACTGAGCATCGCGATGCCGGCATTTCCGACAGAGGAGCCTGAATTCATCCATAAAAAAGTAAACTTCGGATATAAAACGGCTGAAAAAAGGAAGATTGACGTGATTGTCATCCATTCGGTTTACAATGCTTCCGGCGGTGACATATATGATGTTGATTTAATTATTAAACAGTTTGCCAGATACAAGGTCAGTCCGCATTACCTCATCGACAGAGAAGGTAACATCTACAAGTTAACAGAAGAAAAGAATATCGCTTATCATGCAGGGGTAAGTTGCTTGCCGGATGGGACTTCCGGAGTTAATAGCCGTTCCATCGGAATCGAAATAGTTACTTCGCTCGACGAAGCTCCATCAGCAATACAAATAGATGCTACCGTAAAACTGGTGAAATACTTACTGGAAAAATATCCGGTAAAATATGTATTGCGACACAGCGATATTGCTCCGGATCGCAAAACAGATCCATGGAACATGGATTGGGAAGCCTTTATCGTACGTATCGGAAAGAAAACGGATGAATAACACTTTTCGGACATATATGCTGATTCTGCTGCTGGGATTGATTCCCGGTCAGGGCTTCTTCGCTCAAAAATTATTGGAGCAACGTATTTCCGATTCGTTAACAGTGATCGCCAATACATCTGTTTTTTCAGATAAAATCAACCGGATTAAAATCGATGTCAACCGTCCTCAAAAGATCATCACCGTAACCGCTGCCGATAATTTCGGATTTCTGCCCTTTCGCCGGGAAAATGTCGACAGAATAAACCATGCCCTGAAATCCATTCTCGGAAAAACTTACCCGGATTATACCATCAGAGCACAAGCCTATCACCGGGACATCGAAACTTTCATTCCCAACCACCTGAGGGTAAACAAAGATACGAGCAGATTATTCAGAATTCCCGCACCTCAGACACCGCTGGTCACTAAGCTATCTGTGCCATATAGCATCGACAGGGGATTGCAAAACAGAAATATAGCCTTGTGGAACAGTCATGGGAAACATTTCGGCCGGCAAGAAGGCCGTTGGATATGGCAGCGTCCAAGATTGTTTTTATCGGTTGAAGATCTGTTAACTACGGCTTTCGTTTTGCCTTATCTGGCACCTATGCTGGAGAATGCGGGCGCTCAGGTTTTTATTCCGCGGGAGAGAGACATTCAGACACACGAGGTAGTGGTGGATAATGACGACAAAAATCAGTCGCGCTACAAGGAATCAAACGACAGATTCCACTGGCAAAAAGGAGGAACCGGTTTTTCAAACAAAAAAGCGTTTTATCTTTATCCCGAGAATCCATTTAACATGGGGACTCACCGGTTTGTAAAAACCACAACCGACCCGGAAGAAACAAGCCAGGCTGAATGGATTCCCAACATCCCGGAAAAAGGAATGTACGCCGTTTATATTTCTTATCGTACCCTGGAAAACAGTACAGAAGATGCGTATTACACAGTTTATCACCTGGGAGGGGAAACCTCATTTTCAGTCAATCAAAAAATGTATGGTGGTACCTGGCTTTATCTGGGACACTTTATGTTTGATAAAGGATTAAATCAGGACGGGAAAGTGGCCCTCAACAACCTGAGCAAGGATAAAAACAGCATACTCACAGCTGATGCGGTCAAATTCGGCGGTGGCATGGGAAATATTGCAGTTAAGCCTGTTCCAGCAATCCAACACAGCGATATGGTACTGAATCCCGACACACAGGCTGTAACGAGCAATTTTCCCCGTTTCGCCGAAGGAGCCAAGTATTGGCTGCAATGGGCCGGTGTTCCCGATTCTGTTTACAGTCGCACGACCAATACCAATGAGTATTCTGATGATTTTCAATCGCGGGGTTTCTGGGTAAACTACCTGACGGGAGGCTCGACAGTTAACCCGGAGGCAGGAGGATTAGGTGTTCCTGTCGACATGGCTTTTGCTTTCCACACCGATGCCGGTATTAAGAAGAATGATTCGATCGTGGGCACCTTAGGCATTTGTACTGTGGGTAATAGCAACGGTGACACAATTTACAAAAACGGGGTTTCCCGTTGGGCTGCCAGGGATATGGTAGATCTAATTCAGTCACAAATTGTGGATGATATACGTAAAATCTGGCACCCGGAATGGACAAGAAGGGGTATCTGGAACAGATCATACAGCGAATCACGGGTTCCGGAAGTGCCGACCATGTTATTGGAACTACTCTCCCATCAGAATTTCGGAGACATGAAATATGCACTGGAACCGGGATTCAGATTCACCGTCGGCCGCGCCATCTATAAAGGGATTTTAAAACATATTGCCTCTACCCACGGAACTGAATATGTGGTACAGCCCTTACCGGTTGAATCATTCAGTTGCACTTTCGCGGGCGAAAGAAGAATCAGACTGCAATGGAAAGCGGTTATCGACACGCTTGAACCGACAGCGGTACCCGACAGTTTCGTTGTTTATACCCGCATCAACGACGAAGGATTTGACAACGGCAGGATGGTTGCCGGAAATACATTCGAAATGAACATTACGGCCGGAAAGATTTACAGTTTCAAAGTTACGGCCGTCAACCGGGGAGGTGAAAGTTTTCCGTCGGAAATACTCTCTGCTTACAAAGATCCCCTGAAAAAAGAAACGATATTGATTATAAATGGGTTCGAACGTATCAGCAAACCGGAAAGTTTTAATTTCATATCATTAGCCGGCTTCATGACCGACAAAGATGCCGGTGTACCGTATCAGTACGATCTCAGTTACACAGGTTCTCAATATGAGTTTGGAGTAGATATACCTTATAAGGACAATGAAAATCCGGGATTCGGAGCCAGCAAGTCGAACTACGAAGGACTGATTGTTGCCGGAAACACATTTGATTATCCTTTTATACACGGAAAGTCAATCAAATCTGCCGGTTATTCATTTGTATCAACCAGTGTAAAAGCTGTCACTTCGGGCAATATCGACCTGCAGGCATATAAATCCATCGACCTGATTTTGGGAAAACAAAAACAAACTATGTCAGGAATTGTAAAAAAATCACCGGAATTTCAAACTTTTCCATTAGATTTGCAGCAAAAGTTAACAGACTATTGTGACAACGGAGGTAATTTGATGGTCAGTGGAGCTTATGTTGCCTCCGATTTGTATAATAAAGAAAAAGAAAAGGAGGAAAACTTCGTTACAAACCTACTGAAAGTAAAATCATTGGATAAAGACACCATTATTTTCAGCGGTTTATTATACGAAAGCAAACATCCTGTTTTCTTCAGAGGAAGAAAGCAGTTTGAATACCACCATACTCCCAACAAAATTATGTATGCCGTTGAGGATCCGGATTTATTAATACCGGTCGATGAAAAAGCATTTATAATTTGCCGGTACGAAGGAAACGATCACGCCGCGGGAGTAGCTTATGCAGGAAAATACAAAGTCTGCACATTCGGATTTCCGTTTGAAACCATTAAAGATGAAGATTCACGGGACCGTATTATGTCGGCCGTATTACATTTTTTCAACAGTAAAAAACAACCATAAAAGACCAGGATATGTATAAAAATTTTGCACTTACCATTGTTTTATCCCTGATATTGTTTTCATGCGGCAAATCAGGAGTTGTGCTGCCTTCAGCCACCGGAACCAGATACGAAATCTTAGTGGTAATGGATCAGACAGCCTGGAAAGCTCCCGGAGGGCGGGCATTGGTAGCCTTGCTGGATCAGGACATGAAAGCCATGCCGCAAGCTGAGCCGGTTCTGAGTATCATGTACTGTCAACCAAAAGATTTTGGTGATATATTAAAACCAAGCCGTAACATCCTGATTACTGAAATTAATCCCCGCTTTGAAATCCCGAAAATAACCTATGGACGGAACACGTGGTCACAACCGCAATCCATTGTTAAAATTGAGGTTGCAAGTGATTCGGCCTTAACCGTATTGTTAAAAGAGTCGGGTAACAAGGTACTGGATTACTTCCTGACAACGGAAAGAAACCGCCAGATTGAAATCGGTAAGAACTACATCAACCACAAAGCCAAAAATGAAATAGAAACAATTTTCGGCATTCAGGTAGATGTTCCCAGCGAACTAACAAAAGTTACAAAAGGAACTGACTTTTACTGGATTACCAACGACCATCATCATACCCGGAAAGATATGGTTATCTATTCTTATCCTTACAGAGATAAAAATACTTTTACAAAAGAATACCTCATCGCCAAAAGAGACTCTTTTATGAAAGCCAACATCCCGGGTGAATTTGAAGGCTCATACATGGGCACAGAACTAGTTCATTATCAACCCATATTCAGAGAAATTAATGTAAACGACACCTATTGTGCCGAACTCAGCGGACTATGGCGGATGTTCAATGGTGGTTCAATGGGCGGTCCGTTTTACAGTCATACCCGCGTGGATGAAATTAATCAACGGGTAATTACGGTCGAAGGATTTGTTTTTGCTCCGGGAGCTAAAAAGCGTAATCACATCAGACAGCTGGAAGCAGCCATATACACTGTGAAATTACCACAGGAAATCAATGCAATAAAAGAAGTATCGGTTGTTGCAGACAAAAAAGACACAAAATAAAATTCACACAACATGATAAACAACAAAACAATCATAGCCATTACACAAGGAGACATCAACGGAATCGGTTATGAAGTCATACTGAAAACCTTAGCAGAACCAAGGGTTTACGATGATTTCGTACCGGTAATCTACGGTTCTTCAAAAGCAGCCGGATTTTACCGGAAACAACTCGACATACAAGGTCTCAATCTGAACATCATCAATACGGTTGAAGAAGCCCATGCTAAAAAAGTAAACATTATCAACTGTACCGATGAAGAAATCCGGGTAGAACCGGGTAAAGCAACTGAGGAAGCAGGCAAAGCTGCATTTGCCGCCCTCGAAAGAGCAACTGCCGACATGCAAAAAGGGTTAGTAGATGCTTTGGTTACGGCTCCCATCAACAAAAAAAACATCCAGTCGGCAGAATTTCACTTCCCCGGGCATACGGAATATCTCGAACAGGTTTTCGGAGAAAAAAACTCTTCTCTGATGTTGCTGGTGAATGATGTCATGCGGGTTGCAGTCGTTACAGGACATATCCCCGTAAAAAATATCGCACCTGTCATCACCAAAGAATTGATACTGGAAAAGCTGAAAACACTGAATCAATCATTGAAACAGGATTTCACGGTAATTCGTCCGCGGATAGCAGTGTTGGGTTTGAATCCACATGCAGGAGATGAAGGGGTGATTGGAGATGAAGAAGAAACCATCATCAAACCTGCATTAGCAGAAGCTCAGAAAGAAGGACTGCTCTGCTTTGGTCCGTATGCAGCCGACGGTTTTTTCGGTAGCGGACATTTCAATAAATTCGACGGTATCCTGGCCATGTATCACGATCAGGGACTGATTCCTTTTAAAACTGTTTCGATGGACAGCGGTGTTAACTACACAGCCGGCTTATCCGCAGTACGCACCTCTCCTGCACACGGAACTGCTTATGATTTGGCCGGACAAAATCTGGCTTCTGAAGAGTCGTTCCGCCAGGCTTTGTTCATGGCGTATGATATTTTGCAAAACAGAAAGCTGGATAAAGAAATTCACGCCAACCCATTGAAAGTAGAAGAAAGAAGAGAAAGAGGAGGAAGGATAGCTTAATAGTGGTTAGTGGTTAGTTGTCAGTGGTTAATGAATAGCGAAAAACTAACCACTAACCACTATCAACTAACCACTAATTAATACGCTGCCTTAAACTGCTCCAAAAACCTGACATCGTTCTCGGAGAACATGCGCAGGTCTTTTACCTGGTATTTCAGGTTGGTAATACGTTCTATTCCCATCCCGAAAGCATATCCGGAATAGATTTTCGAATCTATGCCACAGTTTTCAAGCACATTCGGGTCAACCATACCACAACCCAGAATTTCCACCCATCCGGTATGTTTACAGAACGGACAACCCTTTCCTCCGCAGAGGTTACACGAAATATCCATTTCAGCGCTGGGCTCGGTAAATGGGAAATAAGAAGGGCGTAAACGTATCTCGGTCGACTCCCCAAACATTTCTTTGGCGAAATACATCAGTGCTTGTTTCAAATCGGCAAATGATACATCTTTATCTATATAAAGTCCTTCTACCTGATGAAAAAAGCAGTGAGCGCGGTATGAAATAGCTTCATTACGATATACCCTGCCCGGGAACAACATCCGGATCGGAGGTTTTTGTTTTGTCATCACCCGCGTTTGTACAGATGAAGTATGAGTTCTGAGCACCACATCCGGGTTTTGTTCGATAAAGAATGTATCCTGCATATCCCTCGCCGGATGTTCCGGCGCAAAGTTCAGGGCACTGAACACATGCCAGTCATCTTCTATTTCAGGACCTTCGGCAATGGTAAACCCGATTCTGGAAAATATATCGACAATTTCATTTTTCACCAATGACAGAGGATGTCTTGTACCAAGACGAATGGGTTCGGCAGATCTTGTCAGATCCGATTTTTCAGTTTGTCCGGCAGCGTCACTCAGATGTTCTTTCAAACTGTTGATTTTATCCTGAGCCTCATTTTTCAACTCGTTCAACAACTGCCCTACTTCACGTTTTTCTTCATTGGCTACATTTCTGAATTCATTGAACAAAACCGACACTTCACCTTTTTTGCTCAAAAACTTAATTCTCAGGGCTTCTACTTCTTCCACACGGGTAGCATTCAAACCCCTGATTTCATCCAGCAATGCTTTTATTTTCTCTTTCATTCCTAAATATCATTTATTAGCCTGCAAAATTAATGATTTTTTCGCAAATATCCCTGAAATAGAATATTTTCATTCACAACCCTCGAAATATCGAAAATATTAGCTTATTTTTGTATGTTTGAAAAAGACAACATGATATGAACATAGCAGGTATATTGAATTTCTTAAGTGATTTAAAAGAAAATAATAACCGCGAATGGTTTGCTGAAAACAAACATCGTTATGAAGAAACCAAAGCTGATTTTGAAACAATCAGCCAGTCTCTCATCAACGAAATTGCCCGGTTTGATGAGGATATCAAACACGTTTCTGCTAAAGATTGTGTTTTTAGAATTTACAGGGATACCCGCTTTTCCCAAGATAAAACTCCCTACAAAACTCATTATGGCGTTTTCATTGCTTCCGGAGGAGGCAGAAAAAGTGTACGCGGAGGATATTACCTGCATTTTGAACCCGGAAAGTCTTTTGTGGCCGTTGGTGTTTGGTGCCCCCCTCCGGATGTACTCAAAGCATTAAGACAAAGTATTTTTGACAATATTGAAGAATTAAAAGAAATCACCGGCGAAACAGGTTTCAAACAATATTTTCAGGGATTTTATGATGAAGAAAAACTGAAAACTGCGCCCAAAGGATTTCCAAAAGATTTTCCCGATATCGACTTGTTGAAACTCAAACATTATATGGTCGAGTATTCATTACCCGAAAGTTTATTGGCTGAAAAAGATTTTGTAGTTCAGGTTGCCCGCATCCTGAAAACGGCTCAACCCCTGAATGCTTTTCTTAATTTTACGGTTGATGAGGTTTCCTGATAGTGGAAAACTAAAAACGAATACAGGGTAAACTCTTAACTCATCTCTTGTGGTCATAATATTAATCGAAATAAACTAAATTAAATATCGCCTTATGATTCTTGACTCTTTAAAAAACGGATTAAGATATGCATCTTTAAACCCCAGGTTTGCAAAAGCTTTCGAATATTTAAACAACAATGATTTATCAGCATTAGCTGTTGGAAAAGTAGAACTGGATGGTTCTGATCTTGTTGTCAATATCGTTGACATTACAGGTAAATCTGAAGACATGGCGCGGATGGAAACACATCAAAACTTTATTGATATTCAGGTGCCTGTCGGACAGACAGAAAGGATGGGATGGAAAGCCGCTGACAAACTTACTGATGTAACTGAACCCTATAATGAAGCTAAAGACGTAACTTTTTTTGGTGATAAAGCAACTTGTTTTATCGACGTACTCCCATACGAATTTGCAATTTTCTTTCCTGAAGACGGACATCAGCCGGGTATATCAGCTGGAACTTACAGGAAAATTATCGTTAAAGTGAGGGTGTAGTTGTTTATTATCAGCCTAATGATATTCATTGCTTAACATTCAATAATTATGGAAATACTACCATTCGTTAAAAACGATTCTTATCTGGAGCCATACGCAGCTGCAATTTATGGCAGATATGATTATTTCCGTCAGATTGAAAAGAGATTATTGACCGAAAGTCACTCTTTATCTGAATTTGCAACCGGTTATCTGTATTTTGGTTTGCACCGGCTTACCGACGGATGGGTTTTTCGCGAATGGGCTCCGAACGCCACTGCCATTTATCTGATCGGGGATTTTAACAATTGGCAAAAACATCCTGATTACCAATTAAAGAAACTTCAGAACGGTATCTGGGAAATTAAATTACCTGAATATGCCATCACGCACAGTCAACTCTATAAGTTACTTATTCAGTGGGAAGGCGGCGAAGGAGAAAGAATCCCGGCATGGGCCAGAAGGGTTGTACAAGACCACGAAACAAAAATTTTCAGTGCGCAGGTATGGCAACCTTTACGTCCCTATAATTTCAAGATCAAGAACTTCAAACCGCAAACAAAACCATTACTCATCTACGAATGTCACATCGGCATGTCGGGTAGTGATGAAAAAGTATCCACATACAACGAATTCCGAATCAATGTTCTGCCCAGGGTAATCAAGGCCGGCTACAATTGTATCCAACTGATGGCCATTCAGGAACATCCCTATTATGGTTCTTTCGGATATCATGTTTCCAGCTTTTTTGCAGCTTCATCCCGCTTCGGAACACCCGATGAACTGAAAATACTCATTGACGAAGCACATGAAAACGGCATTGCCGTAATCATGGACATTGTTCATTCTCATGCGGTTAAAAATGAAGTTGAAGGATTAGGGCGGTTTGATGGAACTCCTTATCAGTACTTCCATGGCGGTCACCGCCGGGAACATCCGGCTTGGGATTCCCTCTGTTTTGACTATGGTAAACCAGCCGTTATACATTTCCTTTTATCCAACTGCAAATACTGGTTGGAAGAATTTAAGTTCGATGGTTTTCGCTTCGATGGAGTTACGTCCATGCTATACAGAAGTCACGGACTCGGAGAAGATTTCGGAGATTATTCATCCTACTATAATCTGAATCAGGACGGAGATGCCATCTGCTACCTGACACTGGCTAATAAACTGATCCACGAAGTGAATCCCAACGCCGTCACCATTGCCGAAGAAGTCAGCGGTATGCCCGGACTGGCCGTAAAAGTGGAAGACGGGGGTATAGGATTTGATTATCGCATGGCCATGGGCATTCCCGATTTCTGGATCAAATACATCAAGGAAGTCCGCGACGAAGACTGGAAAGTCGGACATATATTCTGGGAACTTACCAATCGGCGGGCAGACGAGAAAACCGTCAATTATGCCGAAAGTCATGATCAGGCCATGGTTGGAGATAAAACAATCATTTTCAGACTAATTGACGCTGAAATGTATTGGCACATGCAAAAAGGGGACAACACCCTTACCGTCGACAGAGGTGTTGCACTGCATAAAATGATACGATTAATCACCGCTACCACCATCAACGGAGCTTATCTTAATTTCATGGGTAACGAATTCGGTCATCCGGAATGGATTGATTTTCCGCGGGAAGGAAACGGATGGTCGCACAAATACGCCCGTCGCCAGTGGGAACTTGTCGATAACGAACAATACCTGTATCACGATCTGGGTGTTTTCGATCGCGACATGATTACACTGATTAAGTCAGTACATGAGTTTAACCAGTTACCCATTCAGCAGTTATGGGACAAGGAAGACGATAAGGTACTTGCCTATCAACGCGGCAATCTGATCTTCATTTATAATTTCAACGGAGATCAATCTTATGTAGACTACGGAATTCTTGCTGATAAAGGCACATATAAAATAATACTCAACACTGACAATTCAAAATACGGTGGATACAACCTGGTAGATGAAAGTATTGAACACATAACGCTGTCGAAACCTGTTCATGAAAGCGGAAAAGAGTGGTTGATGCTTTATTTACCTGCAAGAAGTGCCTTGATTCTTAAGAAAACCAATTAAGACAACAGAAAACACATTCACACCAATCTTATTAAATAAAAATCTTCCTGCCGGCAAAACTGAATTTAACCTGCAGGAAGATTTTAAAATATACGCTGTACTTAACGCAAAAGCGTTTACTTAATTATGCTTTACAGTGCTATGTTTTTACTTACATTTTCAGCAATAGCAATCATCTCCTCTTTTTCCAGCTTCAATTTCGGATTCTTAAAATTCAGATCCGATTCTTTATTGATAGGAACCAGGTGAATATGAGCATGCGGCACCTCCATACCAAGCACGGCGACACCAACTCTCACGCACGGAATAACCTGTTGAATGGCTTTTGCAACTTTTTTTGCAAAAATCATCATGTCGCCCACTGTTTTATCTTCCAGATTAAAGATATAATCCTCTTCAATTTTGGGAACAACCAACGTATGTCCTTTGGTCATGGGACTTATATCCAGAAATGCAAAGAAATTTTCATCCTCTGCAATTTTATAACAGGGAATCTCACCCCGGATTATTTTGCTGAAGATAGTCATATTACTTTATTTTTATAATGATATATCTACAATTTCGAATTCCATCAATCCGGATGGTACCTGCACATTAGCTGTATCTCCGACTTTCTTTCCCAACAACCCTTTCGCAATAGGTGTTGTTACAGAGAGTTTTCCCTCTTTCAGATTAGCTTCACTTTCAGAAACAATCATATACGACATTACCTGACCGGTTTTGAGATTTTTTATCTTAACACGGTTAAGAATCTGCACCTCATTGGTATTGATTTTCGATTCATCTATCATTCGTGCCGAAGCCAGGGTTTCTTTTAGTTGGGATATTTTCATTTCAAGCAATCCCTGAGCTTCTTTTGCTGCATCATATTCAGCATTCTCGGACAAGTCACCTTTGTCGCGGGCTTCAGCAATTTGCTTGGAAATAGCAGGCCGCTGAACGCGTTCAAGCTCATTCAATTCCTCTTTTAACTTTTTGTACCCATCTTCTGTCATGTAAGTCACTGCCATGATAAATCCTCCTCAAAAAACGTTTATAATTAATTCAAACAAAAAAGAATTCCGACTAACACTGCCGGAACTCTTAATTTTACCCTGATTATTTTATGCAAATATAGATTAACTTTTCCGAAATAAAAAATCTTTTGTATGTTATAAAACAATATTTATCAATACTTTCTATTAAAAATCTCTGAATAAATGACAGCCTTTTTTGCTTCATCAATATTATCCAGCTCAATTTCATACGAATTGGGAACTTCCGGTTCATCCGGTTGTAGCTCCTTAAAAGACTTTACCGGTTTAACCTGCTTTTTTGCCTTCATAACAGACACATCCTTTACTGTATCATAAGTAGGAATCTCTACCTTTGCTTCATTATTCTTTATCTCCTGATAAACAGGTTTCTCCGGCCTGACATAATCTGTGAATTCCGGAATAATATCTTCCAGATCCGGGAAATCGACGGTTTCGACTTCGGCTTCCCGTTTCTTCTTCCGTTTGCCCAATATACTACTGATACCGGCAATCAGAATCACAATCAGATATATGTAATCACCTAAGCTATCCATTCTCTTTATTACTCCGACAAATATACGCAAAAGCTTTTAATTCACGAAACAAACAGACACAAAAAAACAATGGGTAACTTCACAGCCACCCATTGCACATTTTAACCTAAACCTTAACTATGAAAAATTTATCTGTTTGTTTACGATGCAAAGATATACCGCATTGTTTAATCCACCAAACAATTCGACAAAAAAAATACGCAAAAAGTAAACATTTAACTTTTTGCAACATTTCATATTTCGCCTCTATCTGGTAATCAAACCATTAAAATAAGGCCTTAACAGAAATTTAATTTGTTAAATCCTATTAATCTTGTAGTTTAAGTATCATTTCCATATTTAATCAATATCCATTACCTTTGCCGATACATTTATAAACAAAATACAATCATGAAACGAACATGAACGAATTTAATCATTCCGCTTGGGCGAAATAATAGATTTAATTAGTTCATCGAGAGTTCCATACGACAACTAAAAAAATAAAATTTAAACGTATGAAGCAAAAAGAAACAAATGTTGTTTCAGCGGACTCTAAATCCGCTCTGAACGACAAAAAACTTTTTATCGAAACCTATGGCTGCCAGATGAACGTTGCCGATAGCGAGGTCGTTGCATCCATCATGGAAATGGATGGATTTGCATTGACAGATAAAATTACCGATGCAGATGCAATCTTCGTAAACACCTGTTCGGTGAGAGACAATGCAGAGCAAAAGATCTATCAGCGATTGAAGTATTACCATTCACTCAAGAGAAAAAAGAAAAAAATGGTGATCGGCGTAATCGGCTGTATGGCTGAAAGGGTAAAAGAAAACCTGATTACGGAACATGGCGTGGACATGGTCGTCGGGCCCGATGCGTATCTCGACATACCCAACCTTATCAACTCGGTGGAAAGCGGCGAAAAGGCCATCAACGTAGAACTGTCAAAGACAGAGACCTATCGTGATGTAATGCCGACAAGAATCGGCGCATCCATCTCCGGATTCGTGTCCATCATGCGCGGATGCGATAAATTTTGTACGTATTGCGTGGTTCCATATACAAGAGGAAGAGAACGAAGCCGAGACGTCGATAGCATTTTGAATGAAATCAAAGATTTGCATGCAAAAAATTACAAGGAAGTAACACTTCTCGGTCAAACAGTCAATTCATATAAGTACGAAAAAGACGGCAAAACAGTATTATTCCCCGAATTATTGCAAATTGTGGCGGAAGCTGTACCCGATATGCGTATCCGCTTTACCAGTCCGCATCCCAAAGACATGAGCGACGAAACAATTGAAATGATAGCCCGCTATCCCAACATTTGCCGTTTCATTCACCTTCCCGTTCAATCAGGAAGCAATAAAATCCTGAAACTGATGAATCGTAAATATACTCGCGAATGGTATTTCGACAGAATAGACACCATTCGCAGGATAATTCCGGACTGTGCTATCGGAACTGATATATTCTGCGGATTTTGTGATGAAACCGAAGAAGATCATCAAGACACACTTGATTTAATGCGCAGAGTAAAGTTCGATCAGGCATTTATGTTTAAATACTCTGAACGTCCGGGAACAATTGCAGCTAAACGCATGCCCGACAATGTACCAGAAGAAACTAAAATCAGGCGATTAAATGAGATTATCGCATTGCAAAACGAAATATCGAACAAAAGCAACCAGGATGATATCGGAAAAACCTACGAGGTACTTGTAGAAGGCTTTTCGAAAAGATCAAATGAACAACTCTTCGGCAGAACTTCCCAAAACAAGGTAGTTATTTTCCCCAGAGAAGGAAGACGTATCGGAGAATTCATCAAAGTAAGAATTTTGTCTGCGTCATCGGCAACATTGATTGGAGAAGTTTTAGAACAGGACTGATATACAACACATTCATCATTATTAATCTGAATGATTATAAATAAAGAAATTTTTCCGCAATACTTTGTCGTTTGAAACGAAATGACTACTTTTGTGTGCTGGAAAAAGCGACAAGAACAAAGTCGAAAACATCTGTCAATCTGCAATTTATATTAATTAAACAATAATAAAACAAAAATCTATGTGGCTAATTGATTCCTCCATCGGGAGAAAACTAATCATGAGTATCACGGGGGCTATGCTCGTGTTATTCTTGCTGTTTCACAGCATAATGAATTTTGTGGCAATCATTAATCCTTATGCTTACGATGCAATTTGTGCATTTTTGGGAGCCAACTGGTATGCATTGGTTGCTACGTCAGGATTAGCTGCCGGCTTCGTAATCCACATCCTGTATGCATTTTTCCTCTCATTGCAAAACATGAGAGCACGTGGCAACGATCGCTATGCGGTAACATCAAAACAAAAAGGTGTAAGTTGGGCATCACAGAACATGTTGATTCTGGGCGTTGTGATTCTCGGATTCCTCGCTTTACACTTATTCCAGTTCTGGAGTAAAATGCAATTGGTTGAATTAATGCACAAAGTGGGTGCGCATAGTGACGAAGAGGCAGTTAAACTGGCAGCCAAAGGAGCACATTGGGTACAACATTATTTCAGTCAGCCTGTTTATTCGGTATTATATATTGTATGGCTTGTAGCATTGTGGTATCACCTGACACATGGCGTATGGAGTTCATTGCAGTCACTCGGATTAAATAATAAAACATGGTTACCCCGTGTTAAATCTATTTCCAACGTGGTAGCGACCATTATTATTTTATTGTTCATCTCTATCCCGGTTTGCGGATTACTTGAGGCCGGACCTCTGTTTTCACCGAATTCAACTTATCATCCATTTCCAAATTTATAATTATTATGACTAAGAAACAAGTAACTTCTCAAACAGAAGCTCCAATCATAGATGCTAAGATTCCGGAAGGGCTTTTAGCGGAGAAATGGACTAATTACAAAGCACATCAAAAATTGGTCAACCCCGCGAACAAACGCAGATTGGATATCATTGTAGTGGGAACCGGTCTCGCAGGCGCTTCTGCAGCAGCTTCATTAGCTGAATTAGGGTTCAACGTGTTAAATTTCTGCATTCAGGATTCACCCCGCCGTGCACACTCAATTGCTGCACAAGGCGGTATCAATGCGGCAAAAAACTACCAAAACGATGGCGACTCTGTTTATCGTCTTTTCTACGACACTTTAAAAGGGGGTGACTACCGGGCCCGTGAAGCCAACGTGTACAGATTAGCTGAAGTTTCCAACAGCATTATTGACCAGTGTGTTGCACAAGGCGTTCCTTTTGCGCGTGAATATGGAGGTCTGCTCGACAACCGTTCATTTGGGGGCGCACAGGTTTCCCGTACTTTCTATGCCCGCGGTCAAACCGGTCAACAGTTACTCCTGGGTGCTTATTCTGCATTGAGCAGACAAGTAGGCAAAGGTAGCGTTAAGTTATTTTCTCGTTACGAAATGCTCGATGTAGTCGTAATTGACGGACGCGCCAGAGGTATAATCGCCCGAAACTTAGTTACCGGCAAAGTTGAAAGATTCTCAGCTCATGCAGTCGTGGTAGGCTCCGGAGGTTACGGAAATGCATTTTTCCTTTCGACTAATGCGATGAGCTGTAATGGATCAGCAGCCATCCAAATGTATAAAAAAGGAGCTTTCTTCGCCAATCCGGCATTTGCGCAAATCCACCCGACCTGTATTCCTGTACACGGAGAATTCCAGTCAAAACTAACTCTGATGTCGGAATCGCTGCGTAACGACGGTCGCATCTGGGTTCCGAAAAAGAAAGAAGACGCCGAAGCTATCCGTCAGGGAAAACTCAAACCTACTGACTTAAAAGAAGAAGACAGGGATTACTTCCTTGAAAGAAGATATCCGGCTTTCGGAAATCTAGTTCCCCGTGACGTAGCCTCCCGTGCTGCAAAAGAAAGATGCGATGCCGGTTATGGCGTAGGAAACACGGGACTGGCCGTATATCTTGACTTTGAAGATTCAATCAAAAGACTGGGAGAAGATGTTGTTCGTGCACGCTACGGCAATCTTTTCCAGATGTACGAAAAAATCGTGGACGACAACCCCTACAAGACACCAATGATGATTTATCCGGCTATTCACTATACCATGGGCGGAATCTGGGTAGATTATGAATTGATGACAACTGTAAAAGGATTGTTCTGTATTGGTGAGGCTAACTTCTCAGATCACGGAGCAAACAGGTTGGGAGCTTCTGCCTTAATGCAGGGATTGGCCGACGGGTATTTCATCCTGCCATACACTATTCAGAATTACCTGGCGGATCAAATCCGGGTTCCCCGTTTCAGCACGGATTTACCAGAGTTTGACGAAGCAGAAAAACAGATCAGCGAAAAGATCGAACGCATCATGTCTATCCAGGGAAAACGCTCGGTGGATTCCATTCACCGTGAACTGGGACTGGTTATGTGGGATTTCGTAGGTATGGGTCGCAATAAAGCAGGGCTTGAGCACGCATTGGAAAGAATCCAGGAAATCCGCAAAGAATTCTGGAGCAATGTATTTGTCCCCGGAAAAGCTGAGGACATGAACAATGAACTGGAAAAAGCATTGCGGGTAGCTGACTTCATTGAAATCGGCGAACTGATGGCCAGAGACGCTTTGTTACGGGAAGAATCCTGTGGAGGGCATTTCCGGGAAGAGTATCAGACTGAAGAAGGTGAGGCGCTCAGAAACGATGATGACTTTGCATTTGCCTCCTGCTGGAAATACAACGGAGAAGGAGAAGAACCTACATTGTTCAAAGAAATGCTGGAATATGAGTTCGTGAAACGTCAACAACGTAATTACAAAGCATAAAAATCATGGAAAAAAACATCAATATAACGCTAAAAATCTGGCGTCAGGCGGGTCCGAAAGTTAAAGGTAAATTCGAGACCTATAAATTAGATAATATCTCGACCGACAGCTCTTTCCTCGAAATGCTGGACGTATTGAACGAGAAACTTGTACGCGAACGCAAAGAGCCTATTGCATTTGATCATGATTGCCGCGAAGGTATTTGTGGAATGTGCGGACTCTATATCAACGGTCATCCACACGGACTGGATGGGGAAACAACCACCTGCCAGCTGCACATGCGCAGATTCAAAGATGGCGACACCATCACAATCGAACCCTGGAGATCGACCGGATTTCCTGTAATCAAGGATCTGGTCGTAAACCGCGGCGCTTTCGATAAAATCATACAAGCCGGAGGTTATGTATCGGTTAATACCGGAGGTATTCCCGACGGAAATGCTATCCCTATTCCAAAATACAAAGCCGAAGAAGCCATGGATGCTGCTTCTTGTATCGGGTGCGGTGCATGTGTTGCCGCTTGTAAAAATGGTTCGGCAATGTTGTTCGTAGCTGCGAAAGTCAGTCAGTTTGCCCTGTTACCTCAGGGACAGGTAGAAAGAGCTGCCCGCGCCAAAGCAATGGTATCTAAAATGGATGAACTCGGGTTTGGCAACTGCACAAACACCGGAGCTTGCGAAGCAGAATGTCCGAAAGCAATTTCTATTTCACACATCGCAAGATTAAACAGAGAATATCTGAGTGCTAAGTTTAAAGATTAAATAAAGCTAAATCATATCCTATAAAAAAACCGGTTTTACAACCGGTTTTTTTATACTTTTAATGTCTATCTCTCATTTTAACTCATCTGAAGTATATGCTTTCGGCAATTTTCTGAGGTTATATTGTGACGCCATAATTTCACCATAAGCCCCTGCTGAGCGAAGTGCAATGATATCACCGCGTTTGGTTTGATTCATCCTGTAATCTTTTACAAAAACATCGGATGACTCACAAATAGGTCCCACCACATCATACGCTTCCTCCTTCAGGTCAGACGACAAATTCTCAACACGATGATAAGCCTGATACAAAGCAGGACGAATCAGATCAGTAAAACCGGCATCCAGAATCACAAATTTCTTGGAAGTACCTTCTTTTACATAAAGCACCCTGGAGATCAAACTTCCGCATTGCGCCACAATCGATCGTCCCAACTCAAAGTGCAGAGTCTGTCCGGGACGTAAAGACAAGTGTTCACGGAAAATCTTGAAATAAGCTTCATATTCCGGAATCGGAAAATGATTCGGATGCTCATAGTTAACACCTAAACCACCACCTACATTAATATTTTTCAATGCTATGTCATTCGCTTCAAAGTGATCCTGCAGTTCATTTATCCTGACACACAAATCCTGGAAAGGCGACATGTCGGTTATCTGGGAACCAATATGGAAGTGAATTCCAATTAATTTTACATTTTGCAGGCCTTTGACAATCTGCGTCACTTTATCAAGCTCTGTCAGATTAATCCCGAATTTATTTTCATTTAACCCGGTAGTAATATAATGATGGGTATTAGCACTCACATTAGGATTGATACGCAAAGCAACTTTAGCCGTTTTACCTTTTGCACGGGCAAGTTCATCAATTACCTCAAGTTCCGGGATCGACTCCACATTAAAACAAAAAATATCGTTATCCAAACCCAGATTGATTTCCCAATCGGCCTTTCCTACTCCTGCAAATACAACTTTAGCCGGAACAATACCGGCATCGAGCGCAGCCTGCACTTCACCGCCACTAACACAATCAGCACCCAATCCCGCTTCTTTGATTGTTTTGAGCACCTCCGGATTTACATTCGCTTTCAGAGCATAATGCACCACAAATGGTTGTCCTTCAATTTGTCTTTTAATTTCAGCAAGCGAAGTGCGCAATACATCCAGATCGTAATAATAGAATGGAGTAGGTATATCACTGAATCTATTGACAGGGTATTTTGCTTTTATCATAATGATATTTTATATTAACCATATAAGTCATATAAATAACATATAAGCTGTTATTCTTCAACCTTATATGTTATTTATATGACTTATATGGTTTAAAAGAGTTAATTAAACAAAGAAGCACTCAAAGCTTTCAGTGCAGCTTTCTTGTCATCAGCATTGATTAAGAACGAAACATTGTAATTGCTTCCTCCGTAAGAAATCATCCGAACGGGTATATCTTTCAATGCATGCACAGCTTTTGACTGGAAACCAACATTTTCAGGCTGTAAATCACCAACTACGCAGATGATTACCATGTTTTCATCAACAGAAACAGTTCCCAGTTTTTTAAGGTTATCTACAATTTCTTTCAGATTCTTCGTATTATCAATCGTAACAGAAACTCCGACTTCAGATGTGGTAACCATATCAATAGGCGTTTGGTATGATTCAAAAATCTCAAACACTTTTCTCAGGAAACCATAAGCAAGCAGCATTCTGCCTGATTTAATCTTTATTGCTGTAATACCATCTTTTGCCGCAACTGCCTCTATGCCGGATTTATTACTTTTTGAAGAAATTAATGTGCCCGGAGCTTTCGAATCCATGGTATTCAGCAATCTTACCGGGATATTATTCAGTTTAGCAGGGAGTATACAGGTTGGATGTAAAATTTTCGCACCGAAATATGCTAATTCAGCTGCTTCTTCGAAATTTAAATATGGAACCGGCTTTGTACCTTCCACAAAACGCGGGTCATTGTTGTGCATACCGTCTATGTCAGTCCAGATTTGAATTTCATCGGCTTTAATTGCAGCACCTACCAAAGAAGCTGTATAATCGCTTCCACCGCGTTGCAGGTTATCTATTTCGCCATAAAAATTACGGCAAATATAACCCTGGGTAATGTAATAAGTTTTTCCCGGATTTACCTCAAGTTGTTTGGCCAGATTCTCTGCAATATATGCTGTGTCGGGTTCTGAGTTCTTATCAATTCTCATATAATCAAGCGCAGGAAGCAACACAGAACTTTCACCCTGTTCCTCCAGATAAATCTGGAACATGCCGGTAGAAATCAATTCCCCCTGCGCCAGAATTGCCTTCTCTTCAAAAATTGTGAACACAGCTTTCGAGAAAGTACGCAAATAATCAAAATGACGTTTTACCAATTCAAGTGCATCAGATTTTGAAGACGTTTTCGAATACAATTCTTCTATAACATCCTCATACTTCTGTTCCAGCGCGTTGATGCGTTCCAATGCTCCGGACGCGTTGTTCTTGTAGAAATAGTCGGCTATTTCAACCAAACTGTTAGTTGTACCCGACATGGCCGACAAAACTACAATTTTTTGTTCCCCATCGCAAATCAACTTTGCAACCTCTTTGATCCGTGCAGCAGAACCTACGGATGTTCCGCCGAATTTTAATACCTTCATACGATAAATTTAAATTTTTAAAATCTGATGGAACTCGCGTTACATCGAAGCATTGTAAATTAATGACTTTATAATCTTTCAGTCTGCAAAAGTAATACTTTTTTTTGTAATTTATAAGCATTTGCTTTATATACGAAATTTGTCTAAATTTGCCGTAAATAGCTTACTTTATATGATGAAAAAACTACTATACCTGTCTTTATGTTTGATTATGGCCGGCGCTCCTGTTTGGGGGGCTGGCTCCAGAATCAGAATCAACCAGCTGGGATATCTTCCGGAAGCAACCAAAAAAGCTGTATTTATAAGCGAATCAAATACCAAAACACAGACTTTCACCATACACGATGCACTGACAAATGAGCTTTGTGCTACCTTACAAACAATCCAACCATGGGGTAGTTTCGATAAGTTCAACAGTAATTACATTTTTGACTTCAGTTCGTTTAAACAGGAGGGTGCTTTTTACATCAAAGCAGGAGACACCTATTCGCCAACCATATACATCAACCAAAACATTTACGTCAATGCCACTGATAAGCTTATTGAATATATTCATTCACAGCGTTTCGGCGACGACATATCCGGAGGTTGGTGGTACGATGCATCCAACAGGAACAGAAGTGCGGTAATTAATGCGACTGTAACTTATCAGTTACTTTATTCTTACAATCAACACCCGGAAGTATTCAGCGATTTGGCAGATTTTCAAGGGAAAAAACAACCTAACGGCATTCCTGATATAATAGACGAGGCCAAATGGGGACTGGATTGGCTTTCGAAAGTAAATTACAAATCAGAAAATCCTGTGGTTAACGGAAAACTGGTTGCTACATTTGCGCTGGCTTCTGATGTGCTCAAAAACTTTTTCCCTGCTCTCTCTGCCGATCTTGCCACAAAAGCTACTGAAATCTATCACTTTGCCAGGCAAAACATCCATACCGCATCTTTGAATAACCTTGAAGACATCCTGACAGAGGAGAACTGGAAAGATGATATGCAGTTGGCTGCAACTCACTTATATTTCATTAACTACAACAGCGAATATTTGCAGGATGCCTTGGACTTTGGCGCAGCAGAACCTGTTCCCCAATGGATTTTTTCAAATTGCGATAAACCTCTGCAATTTTATCCCTATCTAAACTGGAGTCCGTTTTTACTGATGCAGGTTGAAAACCCGCTTATTAAAAAGAACTATCAGCATAACATGCATATTGCCCTACTCAGGGCCAGATTAACCGCTCAGGAAAATCCTTTTAACATCGGGGTAAGCCTATCCGAGAACTCAAACAATAAAATTACAGCGCTGCATAACCTGTGTTTTACATATAGAAAACAAACAGGAGACACTACATTTGTCAACATGGAAGATGCTCTTTTCAACTGGATTTTCGGCTGTAATCCCTGGGGAATTTCCATGGTTACAGGTCTGCCTGAAAACGGATTGACTCCACAACACCCCCATTCAAAAATCTATATCGAATCAGATAAAATCATATCCGGAGCTCTCGTAAACGGCGCAATCAGCAATTTATGTCTCAAAAACACAGAAACTGAAAGACAAACATACGATGGTGCTTTCGAACGATATCAGACTGAATGGGCTATTTACCACGATCATGTCAATGATTTTATTACCAACCAGCCCAATATTGACGCAACAGCGTCTTTGATACATTTGCTGACTGTTCGTCAGGCCAACGGTGAGAAGAAAGAATTCTTTGACAAAAACCAATACGACCGGGGTGGTATCAACCGCTTTAATCCTGATAAAAAACAAATAGCCATTATTTTCACCGGTCACCAATATACTGATGGCTATAAGAAAATCAGGTCAACACTGAACAGGCATAAAGTTAAAGCATCTTTCTTCTTTTCAGGAGATTTTTTAAGAAAAGCAGGCAATGCCAAAAAAGTTAAAAAGCTTATAAAAGACGGTCATTACATCGGGCCGGCGACAAATCACTATGAGCAACTTGCCGACTGGAACGGGATCTCTGCTTCCAACATGCGTAAAACTTCTTTTCTAAACGATTTGAAAGAAAATTATGCTGTATTAAAGAAACTGGGAGTCAACAAACAACAGGCTCCGTTTTTCAATCCGCCTTTTGAATTGTACAACGACAGCATCAGCAAATGGTGTAAAGATGTTGGTATCTACCTGGTTCGCTCTACTCCCGGAACCTACTCGAATCTTGATTATACATTTCCGGAAATGAGGGAGAATTACTACTCAACCAAAGAAATTATAGACAAAATAATGCAGGTTGAAAGATCTAACGGATTAAATGGCTATATACTGCAATTTCATTTTGGGACCAATCCGGGAAGGAAAGATAAATTATACAACAGCCTTTCAACCATCATTGGTGGTTTAAGGAATGCCGGCTATCAATTTACAGATTTGTATTCGGCAACAAATCTGATATCAGAACCGAAGCCGGAACAGCATGCTCAGAAGAAGAACAAATCAAAAAAATAAAACCACAAAGTTTATTGCTGAACTTTATGGTTTT
>JARKQF010000313.1 GCA_029973975.1 Paludibacter sp. | reverse complement strand
TGATAATCCTTCTTCGGGTGTGAGTATTCCCGATAATACCAATAAGACGAGGGAAGATAAGGCGACAATATCCGACCGAATTTTACCCCAGACAAAAAAGATAATTGTCAGAAGGATAATTCCGAAAACAATAAGAACATTTATGTCCATACGTATTGAGTGTAGTTAAGTGCGAAACAGGAAAAATGATAAGAATATTGTGAGAACAGCAAAAATAACAGGATTATTGTCAATGTTGTGGCTTTAATAACCCGGAGTGTTAAATGAGAACCTGCTCATCACAATGGACGCAAAGATAATATTTTTTTATTTATTTAATGAAGAAAAAGTTTGGGTAATTGGAAATTACTTAATATATTTGTGATATTAAAATAATATCATTTTAAATTATAAATTTATGGAAACAAAAGAATTCAATTTCAAGGGTTTTAAGACAAACGGCTTCCTGATGCTTTTTTTGATGTTGATCCTATTGGCGGGAATTGTATGGCTTTATTCTTCGCTGGAGGTCTGGGGAATCATTACAGGTATTGTTATGACTATTATTTGGATTATCCTGTTTCCCGGATACACTAAACTGGAACCCAATGAGGCGATAGTGATGATCTTTTTCGGAAAATACAAAGGAGTGTTGAAAGAAACAGGTTTTTTTTGGGTAAATCCTTTTATGACGAAGAAAAAGTTGTCCATGCGGGCCCGGAACCTGAATGCGGATCCGATCAAAGTGAACGACAAAGTAGGGAATCCGGTACTGATAGGGTTGGTACTGGTCTGGAAACTGAAGGATACCTACAAGGCGATGTTCGAAATAGACGCGCAGACAATGGCCGCTTCAAGGCCTGGAAAGGATGGTGCGATTACCTATATGGTAAGCAAGCAGATGGATGCCTTTGAGAATTTTGTGGCCATACAAAGCGATGCCGCATTGCGGCAGGTTGCCGGGTTGTACGCTTACGACAATAATGTGGTTTCCGACACCGAACTGACATTGCGGTCGGGCGGGGAAGAGATTAATGACAATTTGTTGCAGGAGTTAAATATTCGTTTGGAAATGGCCGGAATTGAAGTGGTGGAAGCACGTATCAATTATCTGGCCTATGCACCTGAAATTGCGGCCGTGATGCTTCGCCGCCAGCAGGCAGAGGCCATTATATCTGCCCGTGAGAAGATTGTGGAAGGTGCGGTGACAATGGTGAAGATGGCATTGGATAGGATAGAGGATGAGAATATAGTCGACCTCGATGTGGATAAGAAGGCTGCTATGGTGAGTAACCTGCTGGTAGTGCTTTGCGCTGACGAATCGGTACAGCCGGTGCTGAATACGGGTACGTTGTATCAGTGAAAAGTGAAAAACTAAAAGTGAAAGAGAGAAATTGGGAATTTGAGTGTGTTGATGGGGTATGTGGAACAGTGGTAAGATAGTAGGTATTGATGAAACCTGATAAGATGGAGCGGATGAAAGATGGCTAAGAAAGAGAAAACGACCAGGAATTTCGCGTTACGGTTGGATGCGGATACCATGGATGCGATAGAAAAATGGGCGGCCGACGAATTTCGCAGCGTGAACGGTCAGATTCAATGGATACTGGATCAGGCGCTCAGGAAGAACGGGCGATTGAAGTAAAGTAAAATGATTTCGCATTAATGTTAAATTTTTACCCTTACAATAAATATGTTATCTTTGTGTGAGTAGAAATGAAAACAGTTGAGTTTACATCTTATTTGGACTTCCAAAAATTGAACCGGTTGAGAGTTCGATTGGTTATAGATAATGGAATATTGTTAGATGTAATGTATCAATACGAAGCGTTTTTGCAAGGAGAATGGTTGGCGATAGTTCGATATGATTGCGCTCACGGGTTTTTCCATAGAGATATTATGCTGCCAAATGGAGATAAAGAGAAGAAAGCGATTGAAATGGATAATCTAAAAGCTGCCTCGAGATATGCCGAACAAGATTTGAAAGATCGTTGGCAATGGTATAAAGAGAGTTATATTAAAAAAATGAACAGAAGAAAATAATGACCCGAAAAGAGATAATTGAACGTAATATCAGTTTGACTTTTGACTTTGTACATCATCTTATTGACAATAAAGATGAATTAAATGAATTGCCGGACAATTTTGATATTGAGTTTGTCGATAAAGACTTTCCAAAAATTGAAATGAGAGCCGATACGATTCATACGTTATCGGAACCCGAAATTCCGAAAAAGTATGTACGCGTTAAAAGAACTTTTTCGTTAAACTAAAGTGACGAAAGACAAAGTTAATTGAAATTTTTTCAAGAATATATAAAGAGGTAAACCGGTTGATTATCAATCGGTTTTTCTTTTCGATAAATTTTAACTAATTAATATAGTTTATTTAACTAAATAAATTCGTTGGTAAACGAAAAGTTTTAGTTATATTTGCGGCGTGATTCATTCAGAACCGCAAAGAAAAAATATAATAATCGTATAAAACTTTGATGAGAGGCAAACTCTCACACGAAGGCATGATTAAAAATGTCTTGTGTCCTGATTCTTGACTCTTGTGTCTAAATTTTTAATTGTATGAGGGAATTAACAGCAAGGGAAGAAGAGGTGATGCGTTTTTTTTGGGATGAAGGAGCACTCTTTGTGAAGCAATTGGTGGAGAAGTACCCTGATCCGAAACCGCATTTCAATACATTATCTACTTACGCCCGGATGCTCGAAGAGAAGGGCTTTCTCTCGCACGAAGCATTTGGTACCACTTATCGTTATTTTGCGATCATCAGTGAAGAGGAATACCGCAACGGGACATTGAGGAGTGTGGTGAAGAAATATTTCGATAACTCCTACCTGAGTGTGGTTTCGTCGCTTATAAAAGAACAGGATATCTCTGTAGAAGAGATTCGGAATTTACTGGACGAAGTGGAAAAGTCTGATTCTAAAAAATAACTGGTATGGAACTCTTTCTCTATTGGCTGCTTCGGGCATCCGTTTTAATGGCATTATTTTACGGCTTATACAAGTTTTTTTTCGCCAATAATACGTTTCATAATGCCAACCGTTGTTCGTTGATATTTATATTGGTGATGATATCAGTGCTTCCCCTTTTTCGTTTCAACCTTATTCCTGAGAAAAAAGCGGAACCGGTTGCCGGAACGTTTTCGATGGATTTTTCTTCCATCCCCGTCACTGAATTTGTGGAAACGCAACCGCGGGTAGAAATTCCATGGATGCATATCCTGATAATTTTGTTTGCCATAGGATTTCTTTTCACGTTTATCCGTTACCTGATAGGGTTGAGCCAGATCGCCGTTATCATCCGGAATTCAGAAAAACAAATGCTGCCTGATCATACTGTTTTGTGTGTGACCGATAAGAATATTTCGCCGTTCAGTTGGATGAAATATATTGTTCTTTCCCGCAGGGAATTATCGGCAGATAACCAGGCAGTGATCCGCCATGAGAGGGCGCACATTCATTTACGGCATTCGGTCGATATG
>JARKQF010000320.1 GCA_029973975.1 Paludibacter sp. | reverse complement strand
CGCGACTCTATCAGTTTTTTACCATAAACCATTTGAAAAACTCCCGGCTGGTCAAACGCTTCCTGCCATGACATCAACGGATTATTGATGGGGTTCCTTCCTTTTTCAGGATCGTACATCTGCCATATGGAATGATGCCCGCAGGTATGGCCGAATGCGCCCTCAAAAAGGTTCCAGTACAGGGCTCTTCTTACATCGGCAGCAACGGAATGTCTCTGACAGGCAGCATCAAATTCAGAGGATGGTCTTCATATAAAGGTTCCGAATCGAATACCGGTTTAATGGGATCCCTTTTATAATCCTCCTAAGATATACGATATAATGGGCGTAAAGGTCATGCTGGATTTTGATTTGGCAGAAATGTACGGTGTGGAGACGAGGGTTTTTAAAACAGTCGGTAAGGTGCAATATAAAACGCTTTGAAGGTGATGACTTTATGCTTGAAGTTACAAAGGAAGAACTTTCAAGATCACAAATTGTGATCTTGAACAAAGGGCATGGATGATAATCCACTCCGAAGGAGAGGATCTTCATCCATTTTTATTTGAGTTTGCGAATTGCGAAGCAAATCAGCAAAGTCGAGAGTATGCCAACCATCAGGCCGATGGAGAATAATCATAAAAATTCTGATACAAACGCATATAGTTTAATATTATTAGTATATTTGCAGTATGACTGCAACACGACAAACAAAAATAAACTCATTACTGCAGAGATTTCCACCCGGGGCATTGTACTTTGCCTCTTGGTTAAATCAAAATGGGATATCCTATTCCCTGCAGAGACATTACCGTAATTCGCAATGGCTTACGGCTATAGATGATGGTGTGATGTACAGGACAGGTGAACAACCGACCTTGTTTAGTGCTTTGTCGTGCTACAATAGCCAGTTAGGCAAGAAACTCCATATAGGGGCTGTATCTGCTTTGGAAATGCGGGGGTTGGCCCATTACGTTCCGCTTGGCCGGCAGACAATAGTTATATATTGCCCCCGGGGTGAATGGTTTCCAAAATGGTTTTCAGAATATGACTGGGGTGTTGATATCCTAAAAAAATACTCGGAATATAATGGGAAAGGAATATCAACAGTCAATGAAAATAATTTTGAGGTGGCGGTTTCGCTGCCTGAAAGGGCATTTCTGGAAAGTTTAGACCTTGCTCCTAAACATTACAATCTTACCGATTTGTACCAGATAATGGAAATGCTTAACGGTTTGAGGCCAAAATTACTGCAGGAATTATTAGAGGAAAACAGTTCGGTCAAGGTGAAACGGTTGTTTCTTTATATGGCAGAGAAAGCCGGGCATTCGTGGTTCCATGATTTGAATTTGGAAAGGATAGACCTGGGCAAAGGGAAACGCTCAAATGTGAAGAATGGTGTTTATGATCCGAAATATCAGATAACCTTACCGAAAGATTTGGCATATTATGAATAGAATGTACCGGCAACAGGTTGAATTGCTCCTTAGAATTATCCCGACATTAGAGGAAGTGGAAAGTTTTGCTATTCACGGTGGAACGGCGATCAACCTGTATATTCTCGATCTCCCTCGGTACTCCGTTGATATAGACGTTACTTACACACCAATAAAACCCCGGGAAGAGTCGTTTGCAGACATCCATAAAAATTTGTCAATCATCAAGGAAAAAGTCAAAACGGTTGTCCCGGATATTGTCATCACTGAAAAGCCGAATAAAATCTACTGCATACGAAAAGGGGTTATGGTCAAGATTGAAGTGAGCGGAACGAAACGTGGGTTAATTGAACCGGCTTCGTTAAGACCACTATGTAATGCTGCACAAGATGAATTCGAGACGGCAAACAAGGCAAGAATTGTTTCACTTTCTCAACTCTACGGTGGGAAAATTACTGCAGCTCTCGACCGCCAGCATCCCCGGGATTTGTTTGATGTGAAACTGATGTTCGACCTCATCACTAACTTTGACCAGATTAAAAGAGGCTTTCTCTATTGTCTTTTGGGTGGCGACCGGCCTATTATCGAGTCGCTTCACCCAAACAGAGTAGATCATCAGGAAACGCTTGTGAAACAATTTGCCGGAATGACTAAAGTTCCTTTTTCGTATAATGATTATGAGGAGACCCGGGAGAAATTGATTGATTTCATCAATTCAAATTTGAGCCTACAGGACAAGGAATTTTTAATTGCTTTCGAGGCCGGGGAAGACTTGTCTCGATATACTGAATATCAGGAATATTTACATTTTCCATCTGTACAATGGAAAATGCAGAATATTAGCAAATTGAAAAAAATCAATCCGGCTAAACTAAGAAAGGGTGTTGAAAAATTAGAAGGCTTTTTACTGCAGTAGCGTAAACCATTTATCAGACACTTGGTTTATTATTTTTAGTATATACGCAGTATTATTGCAATGTAACTAATAAAAATAAACTCATTCATAAAATGAGTTATATGCTAAAAGCAAGGTTATGAAAAAGATTATAAGAATAGCGGAGTTGATAGGTTCAGATATTCGCTCCAGAAAGAATGCAGATCATATACGAAAAGGTATAGCTGATTGTACTGATGTTGTTGAGCTCGATTTTAATGGTGTGGAATTTATCTCCCGTGCTTTTGCGGATGAAATATATACCATAGTCAATGAGAACAGAAATAATGTTGTATTAATAAACATAGAAGGTATTGTTGGTTCAATGATGTCGGTTGTTTCTGAAAGCCGTACCCATAAAAGAGTTTGGAAAAACCGAAAATGCCAATATGAAAGAGTTTTCCGATATGGAAAGCCTATCGGCTTACTTGGCCACTTTCTAAAATCTGGAATTGTAAATGTAATTATAAGAGGTGATACACTTCTCAATTAAGATTTACACCAAAAGCCACCGTACCTTTGCGATGTGCGTATTTATGATATACCAGAGATAGATTAATTCTACCAATACCTCTTCATGAGATAATTTTTTAATTCTTCGTACCTGGGATTATTTAAGCTGTTGGATAAAAGCTTCTCAGGTGAAATTATCATGTATTTTGACGTGTCTTTCAGATGTGATCTCCAAGTAGTCTCCATATCTTTCCCACTGCATTTATATGTTTTGTGCAACAAATCTGTATTTTCAGCCGGAATGACATGAACATGCAAATAATTGTCGGCTTTTATGGTTTCACAATCTTTGTTTCTTACGAGTTGTTCTGCCCACAAGGTTTGTCTCATCAACTGGTAAAATGGTTCAAAATAATAGCATGTATGATTAGCACTATCAAGTTGAACAGAATTGTCAATCAGTTCTGTATAACGTTTCTTTCGTTCTTCGCCCTTACAGTTAATCGGGTCAACTCTATAGCCTTCATCCGCTTTGTTCTGATTGTTATAATGTTCTGTGTATTTCCATTCAATTGGGATAATCCACTTCGAGCCGTCTTTATGTTGGGCATACACCAGTGCGTCGATGGAAGTACAATTGTTTCCACGAGTTGGTTGTCCTTCATTGAGATTATTATTATCGCTAACGGCTTCAAATTGAATAAATGCGGGGTAATTTCTATCCGTTGGGATTTTCAATACGCCGGTAAAGTCGGGCGATAAATTATTAATCATCTGCATTACAGCTTCCTTATCATTTCGGATGTAAAACAGATGGTTTAGACAGGCTATTTGGGAAGATAAGACATGCCCTGTTGGTCTCGCCCCGCCCCACCACGAAATGTTATTACCGGAAAAATATTCAACCACTTCTTTTCGAACAGGTTTGAAGATGTTTCTTTCTCCGTTCATCAGGACAAAATCTCTTTTTGCACCTAAGAATATCTTGCCGGCTGTGTCCCCGTCAAAAATATTGGTATTTTTAATTAATTCAATCGACCTTTTTCTCTGGTTTTCCTGATAATTTGACCTCATCGTTCTTTTTGATTGGATTGTTTATATTTATTTGAAAGTTCAAGGTCTGGTATGTAATGGGATAATTTAATCCTTTTTTTCGACGTATTTAAAATTTTTTCGTCCATCCTGAACTTCTATACGTTGGATCTCTTTGAAAAAGATCTTTTTCTGATTGACCATGTACAGCTTTTTTGATACCAAAACTCAATTGAAAAAAAGAATTCCATATTTTCTTGTCAATCTAACTAATATTCAGCCTCTTATAAATCATCAACCTGGCGATTGTGTCAACAGAAACTTTAATTTTATCAGAAAGCTTATTCAAAATAATGCACTTTCTTTAATGCTTGTTTAAATTCATCTTGAAATTTCCTTTGCCCTCCTTGACCGGGAAACGTAATTCTTTGGTCAATTACTTTCTCAAATTGTTTTTTTAAAGGTTGAAATGCGATGTCGTAAACGTTTGCCTTAATCAAAATAATTTGAGTATTATCGTTAGCAACGGATTTTATTCTTTCAATTAAATTCGGAAGTTGCGATCGCAAGTTAGTATTGATAAGAGAGAGTGGTAATTCAGATAAGTCGAGTAAGTAAAAACCTTCTTGTTGGAATTTTTGCAAGATTGAATTTTTTATCTCGTTATTTCTCCTATTTAAAAGATACTGTTCTTTGAGTTTGGGATAAAGCGCTTCTGCTATGCCTAAAAATAAATAGTCATGTTCACGAACATTGTCATAATAAAAGAACCGTTCCAAACTATCTGGTGGAGCTTCCGCAACAAGCAAATACTTAACTGTCTCAGGTTTGTATTTTTGTCGTGCTTCCTCAAGTTGTTTTTTCAATTGTGAAATGTCGCTTGTCGGTTCGACTATTTTTGTCGGCATGACGTTTATGGACTTTTTTTGTTGTTTAACGGAAGTATAATTTGAAAAAAAACTTTGCCCTTTGTTAGAATGAGGAATTACCCAATTTGATCCTTTACCATCTGGTTGATAAGCGTGTGGAAGTTTCCCTTTCCGCAATAAATCCCGAAGAGGTTTCCCTGGTCTGTCTTTACTATCTCTCAAAATTCCTGCTTTTGCAAGCAAAGCATTCGCTTCAACTGGGTCAATGTAGGTTCTACCTAATTTAGTCAAATAATCGTCTAAAAATTTTGTAATTCTATGCATATTAATCGTAAAATCATTGTTTGCTGGCAAATAATCATATGATGCTTGACCCTAACTATCTACAGGAATATAATAGGTTTTACAGCCCGTAAAGATTAGAGCGAATAAAAGAAAAGGAAATGCTTTATTCATACTGATATTCAATGTTTTATTTGTATTTGTGAGGGTAAATCTATTGAGATGACGACTTGAATTATGTTATAGGACGTCGGAAGCCGGAAGGCATTCCCACTTATTACAACCGGGGATTACAGGGACAAGCATTTTATTGCGTTTATAATATTTTCTCTGTCAACTCTTTAATAAGTTGTTGTTTTCGTATTTTTTGGATTTCAGGCGCTTCCTGCTGTAGAAATTCGAGGCCGGAGAAAAGGTTGCCTTGTTTTCTGTTTTGTCGGGGTTCCATGCTTTCAATTAAGACCGCTTCGAGCAAATCTCCAAGATTCTGAAACGCTATATTGTCTAATTTGATGTCTGTGATAAGTTTTCCCTTGTCGCTGATTGGATAAAAGCCGAACCACGAAAACCTATCCCAGCGACCACTAAGGCGATCGACAGTGTGATTTTTCAGCCTTTTTCCGAGTGGCTGATCTATGGCCTGTCCGACGTAAATGGTTTCCCGACCGTCATGGAGCAAGTAGATGCCAATCTGTTCTTTGAAGTTTACTTCTGATGCTCCTACCTGCTGGATTCCCAATAAATCCGGGTATGACTTCCAATGGACAAGCTCTCTGTTCCAGTAAATTCCGAAAGAATTGATGATTTTATAGGTGTCCCTGGTTTTCTTCTCAATCATGGCCACGTCCAACTTATTATCGGCCGCTTCCAACCGATAAGCGTCGTCCAGAAACTTTCTGAGAATATAAATTCCCTTATCAACTCTGGCGAATATCGATTTTTCTTTATGGGTATTTATATCCGTTGTAATGGCGGCACTCACGGTATCTTGGGGAGTGGCGCCAAGAGATTTCCTATACCCTTTTTCAGCGATCAACTCTGCAATCTCGGTATAATGAAGCGCTTTTTTCTCGTCTTCAAATACCTTTACAATTGCGTCTTTCCATTTTAATTGGGTCATGAGAATGATATTTTTGATTTACTGATATAGATCGTCTTGTCCAGGAATTACGGTAGTAAAACGTGTTCAGGTTGCAAGTTTAATTAATTTTTTTCGGATTTCCGAATAAATGAATAATTGAATGTTGATTTATTTCGGGCAAGAGGTTTTCTTCAACCGAGCAATTAAAAACCGGGGAGCGAAGCGACGTGGTTTTTAATTGAAATGGTTCGGTTCACTATCCTGCATCGGGTGTACCTGAACGAGCTGCCGGTTAATTGTCGGGCTTTTCACCTGCCGGAAAAACAGGTTATCCGAAACGGAGCAATAAAAAAACTGCGGAACGAAGTGGAGTGTTTTTTTGTTGCGGAGTGAAGAGGCGCGAGCCGTTGCGAGTGGAGCGAGGGTGGTGGCAGAAGGAAGCACAAGGTCACGAGTGCGAGTGACGCCTACTGATTTCAGCAGGGGTGGCGCATCTTTTTGTTTATGGGTATCGGTTTGGGCATGTGCTTGATGCAGTGAGGAAGTGAGTGGAATTGAGCGAATGAAACGTAAGGGGCTTTAGACGGTGCGGATTGCAGCGAAGTGCGGAGCAAACTTGGCTGCAATATGCGGAGCGAAGCGGAGAACGATTGGTTGATATCCAACGATTAGGGAAAAGCGCCTGTAGTGTAATGAGCGAAGGATGGAACGGGATGACGAGCGGAATTAAGCTCTTGCCGTGATACAGCGGTGCGGTGTGAGTGGAATGAGCACTGCAATAGCGGCAGGGCGGTGGATTTACAAAAAGTGAGACACCCCGCTTAGCCCGAGCGACCAGCAGGCGAGCAGAAACAATGAGTGGCGGTTGCCCCCTTAGAAAAAATGTATGAGCGTTAGCGAATTCGATATCGGGGTTAAAGGGGGCAAGAGTAGCCACGGGTGAGGATTGAGCGAGCGTTGTGCAGCAAAACAAGCAGCCACGCCACGATGAGCACCAAACGGAGCGGTTTGAAGGGGTTTCTTATTGAGTATCTGTTTTTCGGATGTGATAGGCTGGTATGGATATGGATTGTCGTCTGCAAGCGAAGTGGACTGGAGCGGAAGCGTGAGGTGTGGCTGCGGTGTGTGCAAGGGTGGCTAAAAAAATACTACCCGAAGCGGAGCGAGGTGTGGAGATTTTTTTAAGCCACTTGCTTGCCCTTGCTCCATGTTTTGTGGAACTAAGGGAGCGATTGACGAACACCTTATAACCTGTTTGGTTATACCGGGGGCCGGTGGGTTCAGGAGTTTACCGGAATAGGAACGGGATGGTTGGTTTTACGGTTTCCGGTTAAAGAGCCGTGTGGACTGCATCCCGGGAGAATACCGGGATGGGGCGAAAGGTGGTCGGTACAATATCGGGATGAGGTGGGAACTGGGAGACGTGGGCCCTATCGGTGCATTATCGGGGTGAGGGTTGGATATCGGACTGACGGTGGGATGCTGAAAGGAACACAAGACGGAACACGGGTTTCACTGTCGGTGAGGCAAAAACATCCTTTGCACGGCAGGGTTACAGGGGGAATTGGGGATTTTTTCGTGGGTCTGAGGTTGGTATTGGTGGACTGGGTTGAAAGGTGTGATATGTTTTACCTTTGATCTTCGTTCCCCAATTTTCTCTGTACCCGAATGATCGTAGCTACGGGATTAGAAATTTCGGAATGTACTGTTTAACCAGGATAGATATAGAAATGTAAAAGGATGTTTTTGCCGGGGGGATAGGTGTTAACCAGTAGTCTTCTATGATTACTACTATACAGAAATTTTTTCTACAGATTCTTTGATGACTGATTTTACTTCGTTCCAAATAACCGGTATATACATTTTAGGCATGGGATCGTTTTCGGCATCGGCAAAGTAAACTAAACTACGAATTACATTGTAAATGGAATTTGTATCGTATTTTGTTTTGTAATATTCCACCATTTCGTTCAATGAAAAATGCTGTAACAGGAAATACATGTCAATAAAATCTTTTTT
>JARKQF010000316.1 GCA_029973975.1 Paludibacter sp. | reverse complement strand
GCGCTCGTTTTGAAAAATGAGACGAACTGTTTGAGCATGATTTTATTTTAAAGTTAATGATGTAATTTGCCACTCCTTACAATACACGTTTGAAAGACAACTTACCGAAGTGTTGGATAGTTTTTTTAGTTTAATTTAACAAGACAGTGTCATGATGAATATTCGAGGTGCCATATCTCAGTGTTGATATGAGTATTCAATGTTGATTTTAGTTAAAATTCAGACCCTACATTTAATCAGAAAGGCCGTATTCTTTGTCATTATTTTAATTGTTATAACTTTGATATTTATTGTCAGCATGTTCTTCGTTGTATGAAAATATGTTTAACAACACAAAAAACACATAGTACCAATCCTGTTAATAAACGTAATAAATGTGGTGTATGCCTTAAAAATACACTCCTTACAATATAATATTTTTCTTTATGGAAATAGATATTATCAAGTCCTATATAAGGGAATTGAAAAATGACTCACATAAAGCATTTAATGCCATTTACGACATGTATGCTGATAAACTATATGCTTTTGCACTTGCACATACAAAGTCGCGGCAAATGTCAGAAGATATAGTTCAGGACACATTTTTAAAGCTGTGGAAGATCAGAAAAACGATAAACACAGAGGGGTCATTACAGTCATTACTTTTCAAAATATCGAAAAATAAAATAATTGATATGTTTCGCTCCCAGATAAATAAAGTTGAATTTGAGCTTTATTTGTCCTACATGGAAGAAAATAGCAACGCAGAAGCTGAAGCAGAACGTCGGTTATATTATGACGATTTTTATAAGGCGTTGCAGTTGAGTAAAGAGCAACTTAGTGAGCGACAACTGGAAATATTTGAAATGAGTCGCGAAGAAGGTAAATCAATAGAAGAGATTGCCTCCGAGTTAAATTTATCAGAACAAACAGTGAAGAATCAAATCAGTAGCTCATTAAAGAAAATTCGTTCGCAAATTTTAAAATACAGTATATTTCTGTTACCATTCTTCAATCTGTATTCTGCAACATAAATTACAAGATGATGGTACTATTTTTTAAAAATTACGTGTAATAGATTAGAAATAAAGAAATGGAAAGTTTTATAGTCAGATTATATAAGAAATATCTCTACGGTAACATCTCGCGGGAAGAGTTAAGGGAGATGCGTTATGGCATTAATAATACATCCGACGATTTGCTGTCAAGCCAAATGAAGGAGGAATGGAGTGGAGATTTTTTAAACGAAAGTTTATCAAAGGAAACCAAAGAACGTTTACGAGGAAAACTGAATTTCTATATTGAAAACGATAACAGACATCGCAGAAAACGCCTATTTATGCGTATTGCTGCTATTCTGATTCCCGTATTTTTTGTCAGTACCCTGCTTATCAGCCGGTTTTTTCCTGCAGATTCACCGGGGCGCCTGGTTGTTGCAGTGGAACGGGGAAATAAAGCGATGGTTACACTTCCTGATAACAGTAAAGTGTGGATGAACTCCAATAGTACACTTGAGTATAATAATGTTGATAACGTTCGTGAAGTAAAATTGACGGGTGAGGCTTTTTTCAAAGTTTCAAAAGACAAAAACATACCTTTTGTAGTAACGATGAACGAACTTCAAATAGAGGTGTTGGGGACTTCCTTTAACGCAAAATCCAGGACATATTCAGATGCAATAGAAACCATGTTGATTGAAGGAAGCGTTAAATTGCGAAGCCCGGAGTTACCCCATGATTATTACCTGAAACCGAATGAAAAGGCGATTTATAGTCGTATCAACAAAAAACTGGAAATAGTGCAGGCAGATAATAGTCAGGAAACGGCATGGAAGGAAAATAAATTAAGATTTAATTCTAATCGCTTTATTGATGCGATGGCCATGCTCGAAGACTGGTATGGTGTAAGAATTATCAATCAGGTTCCGGGCATAGAAAATGATTTAATAAGTGGGACATTTAATAACGAAAAATTAGAAACGGTGCTGGATGCACTGAAGATGCAGTATAGGATTAATTACGCCATGGATAAAGACAGGGTTATTATATTAAGCAGGAAATAAAATAATAGTTTCTCTACCCGGCATTTGAATAAATACGAAAACAAACATATTAATTTTAAATCAAGAAGAAATATCATGTACACAAATCAGGAAAAAGTTGTATTTCTCAGAAAAGTTGATTGGCATAAAACATGTGTCTTTGCATTGTTATTGCTTATAGTAGGGTCTGTTCATGCCCAAAGCAACCGCCAACCAATAACGCTGCAACTTAACAATGTAACTATCAGGGATTTTTTTAAAGAGATAGAATCCAAAACACAATTTAGTATAGTGTACCGCGATTCGTTAATTAATAACAAGAAAGATGTCTCTGTACGGGTTACTAATCGTCCTTTGGACGAAGTGATGAGATTGGTTCTTACGCCCAGAGGATTACAGGCCAACTTTTCCAATAAAACGATTATCATAACAGAAACAGTAAAAAAAAATGGAGTTAATCAACCAGGTAAGTCAAGAACGGTTACAGGGCAGGTTACAGACGCAGAAAATGGGGAGCCATTGCCAGGTGTAAATATTATCATTGAAGGCTCGTCAAAAGGTGTGATAACAGGAGAAAACGGCGTGTTTTCGATTGGTGTTGGCTCGAATGATGTATTGGTGTTTTCTCTCATTGGTATGGAATCCCAGAAAATAGCTGTGGCTGATAAAAATTATGTTGATGTGGTAATGAGAGAACAGTCGGAGATGCTTGATGAAGTCCAGATTGTTGGGTTCGGCCAACAGAAAAAAGGAAGTGTAACGAGTTCGGTGGCATCTGTTAAGGGTGAGTCTTTGAGGGTGCCGGTAGGAAAGCTATCAAATTCATTCGCCGGTCAGGTGGCCGGACTTATCTCGATTCAACGTTCGGGTGAACCTGGTTATGATGCTGCCGAATTTTGGATTCGTGGAATTAGCTCTTTTGCCGGAGGTACATCGCCTTTGGTGTTGGTCGACGGTGTTCCGAGAAGTTTAAATGATATAGAAGCCGAAGAAATTGAATCTTTTACCGTGTTAAAAGATGCTGCTGCAACAGCAATTTATGGTGCAGAAGGAGCTAATGGTGTTGTTTTGATTACCTCAAAACGAGGTAGAGCTCAGAAAGCAAAGATTTCATACAGAGGAGAAGCTAGTTATTTAACGCCAACCCGCCGTCCCCGTTATGCTAATTCGTATGATTACCTTAGTTTATATAATGAAGCCTTGGTTAATGAGGGAAAAGATCCTGTTTTCAGTCAGGATGTGTTGGAAAAATACAGAACAGGAGAAGACCCGGATTTATATCCCAGTGTTGATTGGTGGGATGTACTGATTAATGATCACACCTATAACACGCGTCATACACTTAATTTCAGAGGAGGAACTGAGAATGCTCGCTATTTTGTATCTGGTGCCTATTTTGAAGAATCCGGTTATTTTAAATCTAATCCTGAATACAACAATAACACGGGCGTGAAAAGATATAATCTCAGGAGTAATATAGATATTGATGTAACTAAGACTACTTTGTTACGTGTTGATTTCAGCGGACAATACCTTACACAGAACCGAAGTTACGGAGGTACACAGGAAGTGTTTGACCGTATTTCCAGGATACCTCCTTATTTATTCCCGGCAGTGTATTCGGACGGGACATTTGCTCAACACCCGTCTTTTACTAATAACAGACAGAATCCATGGCTATTGCTCACCGAGACTGGTTATGCTAAGACATACAGGACATTTATTCAGTCCAAAATTGATCTGGAACAAAAATTAGACTTTATTACCGAAGGATTAAAAATCAGGGGAGTGATTAGTTATGACTCAGATGCTAATTTTTTTACATCCCGTTCTAAAACGCCGGCTACTTTTTATGCTACAGGCAGGGATGCTGATGGGAAGTTGATCTTTCAGCAAATTCAAAATGAGGTGAAATTCGGTGAGCCGTCAGAGTCCAATAACGGGGAGAAAAAGATATATTTAGAAGCAGCCATTGATTATAAAAGGGATTTCGATCTACATTCGGTTACCGGAATGCTTTTGACGTACAGAAAAAATCGTCAGTTGCACAATGAAGCTTTGTCGTATCGTAAAGAAGCTTATTTAGGCAGGGTAACTTACACTTACGACAATCGATATACGGTTGAAATGAATTTTGGTATTACTGGCAGTGAACAGTTCGCAAAAGAGAATCGTTACGGCTTTTTTCCGGCACTGGGTCTAGCATGGAATTTATACAATGAACCGTATTTCCCTGTCTCTTGGCAGAAAACAGTTTCAAATTTGAGATTCAGGGGTTCAATAGGTAAAACAGGTAACGATGCAACAGGAGGAGCCCGTTTCTTACATTTCCCTACTTTTACTGATACCAGTTCGTATGGTTGGGGCATTGGCAGTAGCGGTGTTACGAATAGTCTGACGGGACTAACAGAAGGACGATTTGAGTCGCCCGGTCTCGGATGGGAAATTGAAACCAAAAGGAATATCGGGGTTGATTTTGCTCTTTGGAATGGTCGCGTTGACATCACGGCAGATTATTTTAATGATGATCGTACCAATATTTTACTTCAACGCAGAACAGTAACCGATATGGCCGGGTTTCGTCAATCACCCTGGCAGAATTATGGTATTGTGAACAATGAGGGCTTTGATGCCAGCATTAATCTTAAACATAATGTTGGTGACGTAAGATTGTCGGGTAAAGGAACTTTTACTTTTGCCAGGAATACCATTGTCGAATATGATGAGCTTCCACAGCTGTACCCCTGGTTAGAAGTAACCGGTAAAAGAATTACCCAACAGGGAACAGGCCAAAATCCACTCATTGCAGAAAGATTATTTGCTGAGGACGATTTTGATATTACCTATGACAATGAAAATAATAAAATTTACACACTCAAACCAGGCATTGTTGGTTCTCCGTGGTTACCTCAGACACTTCCCGGAGATATCAAATATAAAGATTTGAACGGAGATGGTATTTTAGATAACAATGACAGGGTTTATGATCCGGATGGATGGCACCCTGCGGTACCGGAAATCGTTTATGGTTTTGGATTTGGAGCAGACTATAAAGGTTTCTACATAAATACGTTTTTCCAGGGAGCAGCGAATGTTACAGTGAACCTGAATAATTATTCTGCCAGTTTCATGCCTTTCCATTGGGGACTCATTGAAAGTAATGTCCGTCAGGAAATTGTGGAAAGCAGATGGACTCAGGAAAATCCAGACCCAAATGCCTTTTTCCCGAGATTGCGTCAGGCGAATATGGGTAACAGCAACACACATAGTACCTTTTGGTATAGAAGTGGTAACTTTTTGCGGTTAAAAAATCTGGAAATAGGATATAATCTGAATAGAAAAACATTGAAATATCTTGGTATTTCTGCATCTCGCATCTATTTGAGTGGATACAATCTCCATGTGTGGGATCAGGTTAAGATGTTTGATCCTGAACTGGGAAATGCGGCAGGAGGTACCCGTTATCCTTTGTCAAGAACCTGGACAATCGGTTTGGAATTCACGATTTAATTTAGTATTAACAGCGTCATTAAAATAAAATATGATATTATGAAAAGGATAAAATTTTTATTCATTTTTTTATTTCCCCTGATTTTATCATCCTGTTCCGATTTTTTAGATGTTTCCGATGAACTCGCAGAACAAAGGGATTATGAATCGATTTTCAATAGTCCTACTGATACCCGCAGGTGGTTGATGGATGTGTACTTGGGCATTCCGGATCCGTCCGATATGCATGCGTCTAACGGTTATAAGCATCCATGGCCCATACTAAGTGATGAGATTGATTTGAATGCACAGGCAAATGACTGGAATCTGGAGATTATTACACCTTCACATTTCCGGGCAAACCGATGGGGGGGCCTTTGGCAGCGTGTCAGACAGGCTAATATTTTCTTAGAAAGAGCACATGTTATACCAAAGTCAGGTGATGCAGATTATATAGATGATGTCGAATTAGTATATTTAAAAGCACAGGCAAGGTTCTTCAGAGCCTATTATCACTATTTGCTTTTTGAATTGTATGGTCCTATACCTGTTATTACAGAATCGGCTGATCCGGACAATACAAAGATTGATTACGCCAGAAATTCTGTTGATGAAGTGGTTCAATTTATTTACAATGAGTTGACTGACATTGCTGATGATTTGAGAGATCCGGATTTGAGTGCTGAATCTACCCTGGCTATACCAACCAAAGGCACGGCCCTTGCTCTTAGAGCTAAATTGATGGTTTATGCTGCAAGCCCCTTGTATAACGGTGGGTATGCAAATGCTTTGAAAGTTACTAATAAGGATGGAAAACGATTGTTCCCGGATTATGATGCAACCAAGTGGCAAAAGGCGTTGGATGCTTGTCAGAGTTTTATTGATTATGCAGAGTCAGGGAATTATGACCTCTACATAGAATATGATGGATTGGGAAATATAGATGCAGATAAAAGTATTTATGAACTACATAATTTTTATAACAGTGAGATTATTTTTGCCCGCTCGAGTGTGAACTGGGGAAATGTTGTATCTCAATCCGGATTAGATGGTGTCAGTATCCCGAGGGGTGCGCGTGGCGGAACTCAATCTACAGGTAAAATAGCAATATTACAGGAATTGGTAGATGACTTTTTTATGATAGATGGCCTTCCGATTGATGAATCTCCGCTTTATTCTGAAACGGGTTTTACAACCAACGCATCGGAAGATCAGACAGGAAAAACAGAAGCAGGAACATTTAAAATGTATATCAACCGAGAACCACGTTTTTATCAGTGTGTGTTTTTTAACGGTCGGAGATGGCACATTGGTAATGAACAAATCTGGTTCAATAAAGGGGGAAATTCTGATAACAGAGTTCCCAGTCATGCCAAATCAGGATATGTATCTTATAAAAGGATAAACAGAACAGTGTACAATCAGGGTAGCCATCCCAGAAGTTTGTACCGACCGGGTGTCCTGATGAGATTAGCAGAATTCTATTTATTGTATGCAGAAGCGTTGAATGAGGTTAATCCCAATGATGGCCGAGTTCTTGATTATGTTGATAAAATCAGAGAAAGAGCAGGGATACCCTTGTTGGCCAATATTAAACCGGGGATCAAAGGTAACCGTGAACTTCAACGTGAGGCAATTCGTGCAGAAATGCGTGTGGAGTTAGCCACAGAAGGGCAGCGCTATTTTGATGTCCGCAGGTGGATGATTGCCGGAAATGAACCGGGTAAGGGCGGACAAGGTGGGAATTTCCATGGAATGGATATGGAAGCAACAACATTAGAAGGATTTTATACCCGTACCATAATTGAAGAACGGAGATGGGATGAAAGCATGTACTTTGCACCGATTCCTATTGAAGAAATACAAAACAGTAAATTGTTGGTTCAAAACCCAGGTTATAACTAAAAAATGTAAAACCCGGTTTTTTCCTTTCTGTAAAACGAGAAATTGATAAGTTAATACTTTATAATGAAGATGAAAAATGTCCTTGGAGTTGGTTTGATGCTTATTTTGAATTTGTTCCTGATCGGTAGCTCATTTGCAGCAAATGATGCAGTGTTCGATACGATCATGCAACGTGTACGGGTAAACGAATGGGAAGAAATAACAGATATAAAAAAACTAAATAATACTGTTGCCGGATTGTTGAATACAATCAACGATGACGGCTCCTGGAGCGATTTGGATTACAATAGTACTGTGGCTTCAAACTGGCCGGGGACAACACATTTGAACAGGGTATTGGATTTTAGCCGGGCTTATTCACTAAAATCATCAGACTATTACAATAACAGCACAGTATATCAGAAGATTACTGCGGCATTAAATTTCTTCTACACGCGAGACCCTCAAAGTACAAACTGGTATGTTCATCAGATAGGTAATCCTCAACGTTTGGGTCGAATACTAATTCTGATGCGTGGAGGAACTGAAAAATTTCCGTCAACGTTGGAAAACAATATTCTGAAAAGAATAAAAGAGACCGGAAGCGACCCTCTGACTCGAACCGGAGCTAATAAATCGGATATTGCTATACATTGGGTATATAGAGGTTGTCTGACCAAAGACCACCAAGTGCTTGCACATGGAGTTGAACAGGTTTTCTATCCTGTTTTTATGACAACATTGGAGGGTTTACAGCACGATTACGCCTATTTTCAACACGGAACACAACTGTATACGGGCGGTTATGGTGTTGCTTTTGTCAGAAATACGCTTAACTTGGCTATTTGTACCAGGGGAACTGAATATGCTCTGAATAACGAGAAAACAAATTTATTAATCACATTCTTCAGAGATCATTATCTTAATATCATAAGGGGTAACACGTACATGTACAATACGATCGGGCGACATATTGCTCTTTCGGGAGGTACCGGAGCCTCGTATGTTGCTGCTTTAGCATTAAAGTTTAAGAAAATTGACCCCAAGAATGCTGCTGTTTACGATGCTGCCGTTGCACGACTGAGATCTTTAAAGTCGGCTGATTATAAGGTCATTAGTAGGCACTGCCATTATTGGAGGGGAGATTACACGCTTGTAAATTCTCCCGAATATGCGTTTGATATACGAATGGCTTCTGTCAGAAGCAGTAGGAATGAGAATGGAAATGGTCAGAATCTGAAAGGTTATTTTCTGACAGAAGGAGCTTACTCCATTGTGATTGATGGAAACGAGTATCGGAATGTATTTCCTGTGTGGAATTGGACGCAAATTCCCGGAACTACTCTTCCACAAATGGTAGCAATACCTCGACCTACCCAGTGGGAAAAACCGGGAAATGCTGTTTTTGCCGGTGGAGTGTCAAACGGAAACTATGGTGTTACGACCTATTTTATGGATAATAAGGACTTTAATGTCAATACGCAGGCGAAAAAATCATGGTTTATGTTTGGTGAAGAAATCGTGTGTTTAGGTGCCGGGATAAAATCAACGGCTACCGAAGAAATAAACACGACAGTAAATCAATGTATGCAAAACGGAGAAGTATATGTGAAACAAAATGGTAACAAATCATATGTGTCGGTAGGGTCAACAGTTTCATATTCCGGAAGGCTAGAATGGGTTTATCATAATAGAATTGCTTATTATTTTCCAGATGGAGGAAATATGAATCTTAATTCAGCCCCTCAGTCAGGGACATGGTATTCCATAGCTACTACCGAATCGAAAACTGATGTTACATCCAATGTATTTAAACTTTGGTTCAATCATGGAACCATGCCTGACCAGGCTAAATATGAATACATTATCGTACCTAATAAAACATTGGCACAAACCAGAAATTATAATATGTCAGATATTGTAATTGCTGCCAACGATGCTGACATGCAGGTGGTATTTAATAAGAAATTGAAATTGTGGGGGATGGTATTTTATAAAGGCACTACCTTCAGTAATGATGATTTTAGTATTTCAGTTGATGCACCCTGTGTGCTGATGATCGAAAATTCCGGAACGGCATTGATTAGAGGATGGTTAGCAGACCCATCACAAAATAGTTCCAGTGTCAGAATTAACTATACGTCAAAATCGTCTGGTTATAAAGATGATATCGACTTGCAGTTACCAGAAAAACCTTATGCCGGTTCAACAGTTACATTCAGTATTGATAAAACATCTCGAAATAATTAGTATGCACGAAAAGTAATCTATTACATTTAAAAATACAATCATTCAATAGTGAATTGAGTGAAGAATGATAAATTAAATTATTTATGTTATGAAAAAAACTTTATTATTTACTTTGATTATGTTTGTTGTTTCAACAAGCATAATGGCTGTTACTAAAACGGTCTGGAATTTAAGTACTGAGCCATTTATTTCTCTTGTTACTTCAACCGGAGTATTTAATGCAAACGTTACTTATACAACTGAGGATGGATTGACATTTCAAACTGATGGACGTTATGCGTGGAACTTAAAACCGGATGAGAAAGTTCAACCCGAAATTGATGGCGTAACTTACACACACAGTATTACGACGGTAGGTGGAGTTAATGTTGCTCCCGGTCATTTTACCTTGCCATATGGTGGACGATACCTGGCTTTTGATGTGGCAGGTGACAGTGAGATAGCGGTACTTGCCAGAAGCTATAATAGTTCACCGGCGGGAAAAATTGTAATAACCGATCATGAAGAAACATTTGTTGATACCATTGGAAGGCCTACACAAGGTGTTGCTAAGTGGTATACGTTTTCATATTTTGGTGGCCCTACCCGGTTATATATATATCCGCCCAGGTGGACAAGCGGTAATTGTGGAGTTAACTTTTATGCGATCACTGCAACCAATGTAGTTCCGGTTGAAGGTGAAAAAACAACGTGGGATTTTAGTGATGCAGAATTTTCTTCTATGAATTTGGAAGGAGTTTTTAATAATAAACAAACTTATACGACAGAAAGTCTCCTCTCTGTTATCGGGAACGGTAGTTATGGTTGGACTTACCGCGCACCTGACAACAGAGTTGCTTCGTTAAACTATAAAGGTGTGCAACACCCTAATTCACTTGAAGTTCCGAGTGGAGTTGCTGTGTCTTCTGATACCCGTTATTTTAGTTTTCCAGTAAAAGGAAATAGTCATATAGAAGTTGGAGTAAGGTCATATAATGCTACTCCGATGGGAAAGCTTATTATTACTGATAATGAAAATTTATTTCTTGATACGCTTGCAAAATATACCTTACGCGATTACGTAACCACTCACTCATACGTTTATCAGGGACCACCTGCTACTTTAAAACTGATGCCCAGTAAATGGATAGATGGTAATGCGGGGATGAATTTTTATTTTATATCAGCAACAAATGTTGGTGAAGTAGAATCATCAATAACTGAAAATAAGTATACTGCTTTTGTAAAATTCAATCAAAACGAACTATTCAATGCTAATAATGTAGACTTGGAAGTGTGTGATATTTCAGGTCAGATTGTGATACGCTCTAATGCAGCAACTGTTAATCTCCGGAATTTGACCTCGGGAGTATATATTATTCGTGATATAAAATCAGGTAACACTATGAAAATCCTAAAATAAGAGTTTTAGAGATAGGATATCCTTTTTTACTTCGATCTGTTAAAGATGGAAGGAAATGTGATTCATGCGACGAATATGGAAATTTCTCCTTTCGTCGCATGACTTTTAAAATACATGTTTAACAACATAAAATCAACATGGTACCACATCTTTGTTCAAACGTGAAATAGGTAGCAAGAGAAACACGTAAAGGGTGTCTCCAATACTTAGAATATTTTATGATGAAAGGGAAAAAACATTACAGCATTATTCTTATATTATTATATCCGTTTTTTTTTAATGCTTTATTTGCTGTTAATGATGCAGTATATGATACAATAATGCAAAGAATCCGGGTAAATGAGTGGGAAGGTGTGGCTGATGTACCGAAATTAAATACGACTGTAGCAAATTTGCTGACGACGATTAATTCCGATGGTTCCTGGGCGGATATTGATTATAACAGTACAGCAATGACCAACTGGCCTGGCACTACACACCTGGAACGGGTCGTGGATTTTACCCTGGCTTATACGCTGATATCTTCAAATTATTATCGTAATGCTATTGTATATCAGAAAATTGTTTCTGCTCTTACCTATTTTTATAATAAAAATCCTATCAGTAACAATTGGTATGTTCATCAAATTGGCAACCCTCAACAGCTCGGGCGAATATTGATTCTGATGCGTTCGGGGGCACAACAGGTTTCGTCGACACTCGAAACCAATATCCTTACCAGAATAAAAAATACCGGAGGAAATCCGCTAAATTACACAGGATCAAATAAAGTTGCTGTTGCGATGCATTGGGTGTACCGGGGATGCCTTTCAAAAGATCAGACAGCTCTTACATTGGGGGTGAACGAAGTGTATGAACCAGTTTACATGACCACACAGGAAGGATTACAGCATGATTATTCTTTTTTCCAACACGGACAGCAACTGTATTCCGGAGGCTACGCTGTTGCCTTTGTCCGGCATGCGATTGTAATAGCCGGTGCAACTAAAGGTACTGAATTCGCGATGGATCAGGTTAAACAGGAGTTGTTAGTTAAATTTTTCAGGGATCATTTCTTGAACTTAATTCGCGGCAGCGCTTTTTTATATAATACAGTCGGCAGGGGATTAGCTATTCAGGGAGGAATCGGAGCGTCATACGTATCAGCAATTGTATCGAATTTCAAGAAAGTGGATCCGGATAACCAGTTTGTTTACGATGCTGCTATAGAACGGCTAAAAGGGAACAAGTCCGGAACCTATCTAGTGCCCGTAACCCATTACCATTACTGGAGAGGTGACTACACCTTAACCACCTCCCCCGGTTATACGTTCGATATCAGGATGGCATCGACTCGAACAGCACGTAGTGAAAATGGAAACGGGGAAAACCTGAAAGGCTATTTTCTAACAGAAGGGGCAAACGCGATTGTTATAGAAGGAAATGAATACCGAAATATATTCCCTGTATGGGATTGGGCGAAAATACCCGGCACTACCCTTCCGCAAAAAACAACTATTCCGAAACCAACTCAGTGGGAGAAACCGGGAAATGCAATTTTTGCCGGCGGAGTATCAAATGGAAACTATGGCGTTACTACTTATCAGATGGATAATCCTGATTTTAATGTGAATACGCAGGCAAAAAAATCGTGGTTTATGTTTGGGGAAGAGATTGTCTGTCTGGGAGCCGGAATAAAATCAACGGCTGCCGAAGAAATTAATACAACGGTAAATCAGTGTATGCAGAGTGGAACTGCAGTAGTAAAACATAATAATAGTGAAACGTACATACAAATTGGTTCAACATCAACTTATACAAGCAATTTGGACTGGATACACCACAATAAGATTGCTTATTTTTTTCCAAAAGGAGGGAATGTAAATCTTAGTTTCGGACCGCAGTCTGGTACATGGCAATCCATCACGAGCGCTCAATCTTCAACTACAGTAACTTCTAACGTGTTTAATTTGTGGTTCAATCATGGTATAAAGCCTCTTCAATCAAAATACGAATATGTCATCGTGCCAAACAAAACCCTGGCGCAAACAAGGACTTATAATGTTTCTGATATTGTTGTGGCTGCAAATGGTGAAGATGTTCAGGCGGTGTACAACAGAAAACTGAATTTATGGGGGATGGTTTTTTATAAAGCAACCACATTTAGTTACGGTGATTTAAACATTACTGTGGATGCACCTTGTGTGTTGATGTTCGAAAAGAATAACGCTCAGTTGAAATGCTGGTTGGCTGATCCTTCTCAAAATGCTACAACCATTAAAGTTTGCTATGCCTCAAATTCATCAGGATATTATGAAGAAATAGTCAATAATATGCCAAAAATGCCGTATGCGGGTTCAACCGTAGAATTTAGTTTTAATATCCAAACTTCTAACAATGATATTAAAGAAGCAGATTCTGTCAGGGGAAACAGATTAAATATTAATCCTGTCAATAGAGGTGAGACTGTTTCATTGACTTTTAATGCATTGAGTGATCTGCCTGTACGATTAATATTGTCTGATATGTCGGGTAAGGTGATTATGGATAAAATGAATGAAACCATTGCGGGGGAGAATCTCTTTTCAATTGAAACTGATATGCTAACTCCGGGTGTATATTTAATTTGTACGATAAACGATAAATCGGAAATTAGGCGTAATCGGTTGATTATAAGATGAGCCCGGTTTGATTTTAGAATGATTAAAGAGTTTTTGAAAATTGTATGGAAGTGTTATAGGACTTCGATACTTCCCTGTAATTTTTGAAAATGATAACTTAAATTTAATATGTAGAAGTCCCGTTAAATTATTAATGTTATGAAAAAAACTTTATGCTTTATGCTGAGTTTGCTTATCTTATCGACAAGCATGCTGGCAACAAAAACGGTTTGGAATTTTAGTGATGCAGAATTTACCTCTCTGAAGGCCCCAACAGGCACTGATTTTCATGCTAAGAGAACGTATGTTACTAATGATGGATTAACTATCCAAGGAGATGGACAGTATGGTTGGGCAATCATGGTAGATGATGCTGTCGCTCAACCTGAATTTGATGGTGTGACCTACACAACCAGCATCACTTCAGTGGGTGGAGTCTCAGTTGCTCCTGGACATACATCTTTGCCTTGGAGAAATCGCTATGTCGCCATAGATGTGGCAGGGAACAGTGATATTGAAATTATTGCCCGGAGTTACAACAGTACGCCGGCAGGAAAACTTACCATTACAAATCAGGAAGAAACATTTGTTGAAACGCTGGGTACCTTATCGCAGGGGACTCCTGCTAAATACACCTATCAGTATGTTGGAGGGCCTACCCGTTTGTATATTTATGCTGCAAATTGGACCACAGGTAATCCCGGAATAAACTTTTATGCCATTTCGGCAACAAATGTTGTGCCGGTAGAAGGACTAAAAACAGTTTGGAATTTTAGTAGCCCGGAATTCTCTTCTCTCAATGTAGCGGCCGTATTCAACAATAAACAAACTTATACTACAGAAGATTATCTGTCGGTTGTAGGAAATGGTTCCTATGGATGGACCTACAGAGCGCCGGACAACAAAGTAGCATCAGTTCCCTACAAGGGAACAACTTATACAAACACGCTTGAAGTATCAGGTGGTGTTGCAATTACATCGAATACCCGTTATTTTAAATTTCCTGTAAAGGGGAATAGTTTTATTGAGGTAGGGATGAGGTCTTATAGTGGCACTCCCATGGGGAAAGTGATAGTTACTGATACCGAAAACACGTTCATTGATACACTTGCGATACATTCCTTGCAAAGTTATGCTACGGTTCATTCTTATATGTACCAGGGAGATTCAACAACACTTAAAATTATGCCGATTGATTGGAGCGCCGGAAACGATGGTGTGGATTTCTACTTTATTACAGCAACCAATGTTGGGTTGTTGGGTACTTCAGATGTGTCGGAGCAGGCTTATAACAATAAGTTTATCTCCTATAATCAAGAGGATATTATTAATTCAGATAATTTGGATTTAGAAGTTTTTAACGCTTCAGGTCAGTTGCTGATTCGATCAAGCGCATCTGCCATTCGTGTTCAGCATTTGAAACCGGGGGTCTATATTGTTCGTGATAAGAAATCTGGTAATGCTTTAAAAATGTTGAAATAAAGAAGTTTGAGATAGTTTCTAATATGCGGTCGTTTAGTTAAGTAAAATAATTGCCTGTTAAGGTGTTTGAACTTGACACCCTAACAGGCAATTTAAAGAGAGTTTTGATCATAATGAGGTTTAAATGGATTATTCCTGATGTGTTAGTTATAGCGTTGTGTTTGCCATTTATAGGTCTTGCTCAACCATTGTCAGTACCTTTAAGTTCTTATAGTAAAGGGAATTATTTGTTATCAGTTTTTCAGTCTGATATGGGAGGAGGAGGTTATATCACCGGAATAGTTCAAGATCCCCACAACAGCGACTTGCTGTATGCACGTAGTGATGTCGCAGGTGTTTTTAAAAGTGTAAACGGTGGGAAAAGCTGGAGAGTCATTAATAGTGGCTTAGATAAAATGAGTGATCACTATTGCCATTCGCTGGCAATTAATCCCTTTAACAGTAAGATGCTGCTTCGTGCATCGGGCGATGTAAGGAGTTTTAAATTTACCGGAAGAATTCACCGTTCAGTAGATGGTGGAAATAGTTGGAAGTTAGTCAAGGATAAACTTGATTATTATGGAAATGGTCCAATCCGCAATTATGGGGAACTGATTGCATTTAACCCATCAAAAAAAGGAGAAGTCGTTGCCGGAAGTTTTTCCAATGGCGTTTGGCTAAGTCGTAATAATGGGACGAGCTGGAAGTCTGCAGGTTTGAAAGGTGAACGTATTGCTTGTGTGACGTATTGCGATAACCGGATTTATGTGGGTACTGTTGCCGACAGCTATGTTTCTTCAAATTCATCAGATCCGAAAGTAATCGAAAGTCTTTTGAAAAGAGTGCAGGACTTTTCCAGAGGTAAAGATAAAGGACGAATTTATATGTCGTCGAATGGTGGAAAAACTTGGGAGGTAGTATTCGAAAAAGAGCATATTGCTATATTCGAGATGGTGGTTTTGGATGCAGGTAAAACTATTATATATGTATCAAACCCCGGAATTTATCGTAGTACAGATAGCGGAAAGACTTTCGATGCAATCAAAGGTTTACGGTCGGATGCAGGTTATCGCACCATTGTACAGGGCAGTTCAGATGCCAATGTGTTGTTCACGGCAGAAGCTGGTACTGAAGTCGCTGATATTCCGATTTTTCGCTCTGATGACAAAGGAGCGACATGGAAATTAATTTCTCCGGATCCCAAACCTGAAAATTTGTGTTGTTTCCCTACATGGCATGGCTTGAATACCAAACGAATCGGAGCTCGTATTTCACATATTCTGCAAGATTATAAACAGCCGGATAAACTGTATGTCTCAAACTGGTGGGGAGTAACCATTACGGAAGATATGGGTAAAACATACAATGGAAATTATTTCGAAGGAATAGGAATCCTTTGTATGGAGAATCTGAGTAAACATCCGTCAAAGCCTGGTGTCATAGTTGCAGGTGTGTGCGATCATGCGCCTGCACTATCAACAAACGGAGGAGCAACTTTTCATTCTCTCCCTATAAATATATGGCCCCCTGCGAGATTGGTTCGTTTCTCTGCGCATAATCCTGATTTGCTTCTTTTTGTGTCACAGACAAAAGGTCGTTCAATCAGTTTGTATAAAAGTGAGGATGCAGGTAAAACTGCCAGGGTTGTATGGACATTGAAGGGTACAAACTATATTCAGGATATAAAGGAAGATCCGTTTAATAAGGGGCGATTTTATGCTTTTGTTGAAGGGAATGAAAATTCAGAAAACACCCCGGGTATCTACATTTCTAATGATTACGGAGAAACATGGTCTTCTTTTGGAACTTCGCCATTTGCTCATCTTGCCTCGGTACCCGCAGATGTATATAAAATAGAAAGGAATCTTACACCAATTGTTAATTTTCAGCATAAAAATGGTAGCGGTACAGGTCAGTTACTTACCCTCGACCATTTTAAAGTCAATGTAATGTATGTTGGTGAATGGACCAGCGGTATTTTCAGAACAACCGACTATGGTAAAAGTTGGACGAATGTCGGGAATAAACTGCCTTTTGATAAAGATAAGAACAAAGTATTGCAGTTTGTTTATGCACATCCTTATGAAGAAGGTGTGGTATATGCAGGTTTCTGGAATGCTGGATTATGGAAGAGTGATGATTTTGGTGACAGTTGGAAGCAGGTATCTCCGCTGTATCCTGCAAATGCCTCTTCATTATCCATTCATAAGAATAAAGAAGGAAAAACTTTGATGGCGCTGGCTTGTTCAAACCATCCTTTAGGAGAAAGTAAAACGACCTTATGGATAAGTGAGGATAATGGGGGTATATGGACTGATATTTATGATTTTTCATTGGGGTGTGCCAGGTTTATTGCTGTAGAAGTTGATGCTGATTTACAACGTATCTATACGGCAACGGCAGGAAATGGAGTAATCTGTTTTGATTATAAAAGAAAATGATTGTTTCTAATTAAAATCAAATCAATATGAAGCAAATTATAAGAAAAATAATACTCCTGAGTACCATAATATTCAGTTTTGTTTCTTTGTTACAGGCACAAAATGAAAAATGTGAGATTCTACTGAAAAATGATATTTTAGTGCTTGAAAACTCAAGAATAAAACGAATTTACGAATGGAACGGTGGACATCTCATCACTCAATCCATTGAAAACAAACAAACAGGATATAAATGGATCGTTAATAACAATCAACCTGATCTTGTAATTCCCGGAATAGTAAAGCAAGCTACAAAAACACAGTATAATATCTACGAAGTTCAGCAGTCTCTGATTGAACCGTATCATCAATGTGTTGAAATTATTTATTCCCTTGGTAAACTGGAAATAAAAAGAGTGTTACGACTTTATCCTGATTGTCCGGCTATTGCCAGTGATTATGCTTTCAGAGGGGTGGTAAACACACACTGGAATTGGGATGAAAAAATGATTGAAAAATCCGGGAGAATGACATCTGAAGATTTAATTCAGGCTGTTGATGTGAACAACATAGTTTCAATGGAGAATTTGAAGTTTGAAGGAAAGCACTGGAAGTTGAAAATCATAGCTTTGATGGATAATACCGACCACTTTAATGATCTGGTTACAGAATCAGACCATTTGTCGTACAAGAACAGACTGTACAGTGGAAATATTCTTTTTGCAAACAATCTGGAGCAGAATCAGGGTGTTTTTATGATAAAGGAAGCTCCGTCTCCCATGGCTCAATTGAATTATCCGGGAGGAGATTATGTCGCTGAAGATGGTTATGTGCGAATGATCGGGACCGGACTCAACAATGAATTAATTACTTCAGACCAATGGATTTATGGATATAGTTCAGTCGTTGGCGTTACTTCCTGTGGCGAGTTCAATAGCTATCAGGCTGTAATCGAATATCAACAAAAGCGCAAAAGATATGTTCCTGAACGAGATGAACTTATCATGGCAAATACCTGGGGAGACCGAAGTCAGGATGGAAAAGTAACCGAACAATTTATTCTCAGAGAACTGGAAAAAGCAAAAGAGCTGGGCATTACGCACCTACAGATTGATGATGGTTGGCAGCAGGGGCTGTCGCATGGCAGCGTTGTTAAATCAGACAATAAAAAATGGGACCATTGGAATCCGGAAGACTGGGAGCCTCATAAAGACCGCTTCCCAAATGGGTTTGCAAAGATTATCCGTTCAGCGAAAGAGAAAGGGATACAATTGGGCTTATGGTTTAATCCGACAAAGTTGAATGATTATGCCTCGTGGAAAACCGATGCAAAGATTGTGATTAATCTGTATAATAAATATGGTATTCGGTATTTTAAGATTGATGGTGTGCAGTTGTCTTCAAAATTAGCCGAAATAAACATGATTAATTTTCTGAATGAAATTAAAAATCAGACAGGTGGAAAGGTTGTATTTAATTTGGATGCAACGGCAGGAAAAAGGTTTGGATATTTATATCAAGTAAATTTTGGAAATATCTTTTTGGAAAACCGGTATACCGATTGGCGTAATTATTATCCGTTTTGGACATTACGAAACTTATGGATGTTGTCGAAGTATATTCCGGCACAAAACCTTCAGATAGAATTTCTTAATAAATGGAGAAATATCGCCCTGTACGAAGATGATAAATTTGCTCCCGTAAATTATGATTTTGATTACCTTTTTGCCATCACGATGATGGGACAACCGCTTGCCTGGTTCGAAACTTCGAACTTGCCTGAAGAGGCGATGTGTATTTCATCTGTAATAAAAACATACAGAAAGTATCAGGCGGATATTCACAGTGGACTTATACAGCCTTTGGGTGAAGAACCCTCCGGCAGTTCCTGGACAGGGTTCCAAAGTATACAGCAGAATAAAGGTTATTTGTTGTTTTTCAGGGAAAATAATGCACAGAACAAAGTGAAAATTAAAACCATGTTACCGCCGGGGAGTAGTGTGAAGCTAATTCGCGTGTTGGGTGAAGGGAGTGATCAGATTGTAAGTCTTTCCGATAAGGCAGAATTAGTCGTTGAGTTAAATAAGAAAAACGCTTATGTCTTATATAAATATGTGTTAATTCAGTAAATGTATTTGGCACTTCAACCATGATTATTTAATTCATAATGACAGTTTGAAAAAATATATACGTATGAGATTCTTATTTTATTTTACTTTTATTTTTATGCTATCATGTAATAGCAGCCGGAACGTGTTGTCTTGTGATACATTCAGGGAATTGAGTGATTCGGCAGTCGTAAATGATGTTGAATGGAAGAGAGTACCAAATGGATTACAGGTTTCTTTCGGAACAATTGATTCGCGGTATGCTAAAACGAAAGTTCCGGTAGTAAAGCCAGAAACTTTCTGGAAAGGAACTGGATGGAAAGGAGAACGACTATCAGCTCAGGTTGTCTTATGGACAAATGAGAAGATAGATGAGGTTAGTTTCCGGTTCTCCGCGTTTAAATCCGGTACATCAGAATTATCGCCAGGGATTGCACAAGCCCGCTTCGTTCGCTATGTTATGACCGACTCATTTGGTAAAGGATGTGATGCGGAAAGAAATCCTCAAAAATACCCTGCTTCCCTTTCTCCTGACATGCTGGATAATCTGACTTGTTTCAATATATCTTCCTGTACAGTTCGTCCGGTTTGGATAAGTATTGATATTCCTGCCGAAGCACATGCTGGTATTTATAGAGGAACATTGTCGGTGCTTATAAAAGGAAAAACAAAACAAAAGCTGAATTTGGAAATAGGAGTGCAAAATAAGGTGCTTCCACCGCCTGCTCAGTGGACTTATCACCTTGATTTATGGCAACACCCTACTGCTGTTGCGCGTTGGCATAATGTGCCTGTTTGGAGCAACGAACATTATGAACATCTGTATCCGGTAATGAAAATGTTGGCTGATGCAGGTCAGAAAGTAATAACAGCCAATCTGAACAAAGACCCGTGGAACGGACAATGTTATGACCGGTACGCCGATATGATAGTGTGGACAAAGAAGGTGGATGGCAGTTGGAGTTATGACTATTCTGCTTTTGATAAGTGGGTATCTTTTATGATGGAATTAGGAATAAACAAAATGATTAATTGCTATTCTATGGTACCCTGGAATAATGAACTGGATTATCGGGATGAGCGAACAGGTGCAAAAGTAACTATTCAGGCTGTACCGGGAACAGATCTATTTGCCGAAGTATGGACTCCCTTCCTGAAAGATTTTTCGAAACATCTCGCACAAAAAGGATGGTTAAGTATTACCAATATTGCCATGGATGAGCGATCCCCTGAGATGATGAAAGCCACAATCAGCCTTGTACAGAAGATTACTCCTGATTTGGGGATTTCATTGGCAGACAATCATAAGAGTTACAAAGAATACCCTTTTATTAAGGACTTGTGTGTGAAACATGGTGCTGTCGTGGAAGAGGCAGATTTAAAATATCGCAAGGAAAACGGATTGAACACAACTTACTATTCGTATTGCGGCACCAAATTTCCTAATCAGTTCACATTCTCTTTACCTGCCGAAGCTGTGTATGCCGCCTGGTATGCTAAGGCTGCCGGATTTGATGGATTTCTTCGTTGGGCATATAATTCCTGGGTAGAAAATCCATTACTGGACTCCCGTTATAGCACCTGGCCTGCGGGTGATACATACCTTGTATATCCTGAAGCAAGAAGTTCTATTCGTTTTGAAAGATTACGTGAAGGGATTCAGGATGTAGAGAAAATCAGGATAATACAAAATGAGTTAGCTGTCTCGAAAAAGACAGAGGATAGTGAAAAGTTAAAACGATTAACAAGTGTCTTATCGGCTTTTTCTTCGACGAATGCCAGGAATGCTGAGGAGTGTATTTATATCGTAAACGCTGGAAAAGAGGTGTTAAATGAAGTTTCCCGGTAATTGCTTTCTTAAACTCTGATTGAGTAAGGAAGTAATTTTCCTGTTGCTTTAAGTTTATTGAATAATGTTGTTTCGAATTAATTGAAGGTTATGGATAAAAAGAGTTTAGTATTAATGTTGTGTGTGAGTGTTTTTACGGGTTGCCTTGCGCTGAAATCGAAAGGGGACGTCGACAAGGACATAGTGGACTTTGCCGTCAATCAGCTGGGTAAACAGATTGAAATTATTGAAGCATCGGGTAAATTCATGAACCCACGTACAGTTCACAATGATAAAACGGTATATGTTTCCCGTGAGGACTGGACCAGTGGTTTCTTTCCGGGTACTATGTGGTACATGTATGAACTTACAGGTGATGAAAAGTGGAAGGGATATGGTGTTAACTATACAGCACAACTTGAACCGGTTAAATCGTTGACAAAGCACCACGACATTGGTTTTATTATTAATTGTAGTTTTGGAAATGCTTATCGTATTACAAGCGACGAACAATATAAACTTGTTATTATTGAAGCAGCCAAATCATTGGGGACACGCTATCGTCCTGTCCCAGGCGTTATCCAGTCGTGGGATGAAGATAAGGGCTGGCAAAAAGATCGGGGCTGGATGTGTCCGGTTATTATTGACAATATGATGAATCTTGAATTACTTTTTCTCGCAACACGATTGTCGGGTGATTCTTCATTTTACAAAATGGCGGTAAACCATGCTGAAAACACTTTAATAAATCATTTTCGAAAAGATTATAGCTGCTATCATGTCGTTGATTATGATAAAACGAATGGTAATGTAAGAGGTAAAAGTACTGCTCAAGGTTTTGCTGACGAATCGGCATGGGCCAGAGGGCAGGCATGGGCATTGTATGGCTTTACAATGTGTTACCGGGAGACAAAAGACATTCGTTTTCTTAATCTTGCAGAGAATATATTTGATTTCTTATTTTCACATCCGAATATGCCCAATGATTTAGTCCCTTATTGGGATTTCAATGCTCCTAAAATACCTGATGAACCAAGAGATGCTTCTGCTGCTGCGATTATAGCATCGGCTCTTTATGAATTAAGTGCTTTTAAAGATGGCGGATACAAGGCAACTGCAGATAAGATTATGATGTCACTTTCATCTGCGGATTATCTTGCTGGTTTGAATGAAAATGGTAATTTTGTGCTAAAGCATTCAGTAGGGAGTATTCCTCATAATAATGAAATTGATGTACCTCTTAATTATGCCGATTACTATTTTTTAGAAGCCTTATTACGTAAAATGAAAATAGAAAAGTCTAACTGATTAGTATTTAAATTTTATCATAGACTACATTTATAAACAATAGAAAAGCAATAAAAACAATTAAAATAACAATAAGTATGGACATCTCGATGAACTAATTTATTCAATTATTTCGCCCATGTGAATGATTAAATTAGTTCATCAAGAGTTCCGTACGTTCCAAAAAATAAAATTTAAACGTATGAAGTACAAGTTTTTCAATCGGTTGATCGTTCTGGCAATAGTGTTTGTTGTAATACAACCATTTTCCCGGATGGATGCCAAGCAGCCTGAAATGGTTAGTTTTAAAACTCCTAAACGTCCTGCCGGACAAGAAAATGTCCTGCAATTACAGTGTGACCCGATTTCAACTGTCCGGGTAGCCTTTGTCGGCCTCGGAAAACGAGGTTATAATGCGGTGCGCCGTTTTATGTTTCTGGAAGGAATTGAAGTGGTAGCACTTTGCGATGTAAATAAGGAGGCAATTGAAAAGTCGCAACAATTACTCGCGAAAAACGGAAAGAAACCAGCACTGGAGTTCACGGGAGAAAAAGACTGGAAAAAGGTTTGTGAACTGGAGAATGTTGATTTAGTTTATAATTGTACCCACTGGGATTTGCATACGCCTATTGCTGTTTACGCGATGGAAAAGGGCAAACATGTGGCATTGGAAGTGCCTGCTGCACTCACGGTTAAAGAATGCTGGGAGTTAGTAGACACTGCCGAACGTACACGCCGGCATTGCATGATGTTGGAAAACTGTTGCTACGATTTCTTTGAAATGGCTACGCTGAACATGGCTCAACATGGTTTGCTCGGTGAGATTGTACATGTGGAAGGTGCTTATATACACGACTTACGTGAAAATAATTTCAAGGATTCACAAAAAGGAGGGTATTATGACATGTGGAGATTGAAGTATAATGAAAAATATCAGGCGAATTTGTATCCGACTCATGGCTTGGGGCCGGTTTGTCAAGCTTTGAATATACACCGGGGAGATAAAATGAATTATCTGGTGTCCATGTCATCCGGTCAGTTTGGTCTGACTGAATACGCTAAAAGTAAGTTCGGATCAGAAAGTGACTTTGCAAAACGGAAATATCAGAAAGGAGATATGAATACTACTATCATCAAAACAGAAAAGGGGAAGACGATTATGATTCAACATGATGTGACCAGTCCGAGACCTTATGATCGTATCCATAAATTAAGTGGCACAAAGGGATATGTGCAGAAATATCCCATTGAAGGAGTGGCGCTGGAGCCCAATACTCATAAATTTCTTCCTGAAGATGAACTGAAACAATTATTAAAAGAATATGAACATCCGATTGTAAAAGAAGTAGGTGAACTGGCCAAAAAAGTGGGTGGTCATGGTGGTATGGATTTTATCATGGACTACCGGCTTATTTATTGCCTGAGAAACGGATTGCCACTTGATCAGGATGTCTACGATGCCGCTGAATGGTCGTGCTTGGTAGAACTGACGGAAATATCTGTAAAAAAAGGATCGGTTCCGGTTCAGATCCCGGATTTTACGCGGGGTGACTGGAATAAATTGAAAGGATTAACTTTCGCAAAATAATTATCGAACTATTTGAAAATCGCCGCTATTGAAAACTTCAACAGCGGCGATTTTTTATGAAAGTTACTTGTGTCTGAAACTTCAAATGTAGAGAAAAAGGTTTATCCTAATATGATATTTCCTTCTTCATCTTTCAGCCCTTCAAAACTCTTGATGTATTGCTCCATCGCGCGATAACTCATACCCATACTGGAGTATCCGCCATCGTGGAAGAGGTTTTGCATGGTTACTTTTTTTGTCA
>JARKQF010000307.1 GCA_029973975.1 Paludibacter sp. | reverse complement strand
CCTCTATATTTCCTGTTGTTCTACGGAAGGAAAACTGGCTGTAGAAACAAAAAGTCAGGTGAAATGGTGGACTATTCAACAAATTAATGCTGAACTGGAATCCGGAATATTTACGCAAAATTTCCTGAAGGAATATGAGTTGCTGATTCGGAGCGGACTGATCGATACCGGTAGATGCCAGTGCGATTGCAAGTTGCGGGATGAGATAGCTAACCGATAATCATTACACACCCAAAGGCGTTGTTTTGATTTTTACAATTGCTTTCTTTATCATTCCTTCGCCTATTGCAGGGGCATGAGCATCTTCCGGGAATACAACTGCAAATTGACCGGGTTTCACAGTAAAATACACATCAGGTACATCCGAAAACAAAGCACAATCACTGTCTTTTTCATAAGGTTTCGTTTCATCAGTACATTCTTCTGTTTTTTTCCAACCAATCGTTTCTTTCATATTGAGTGGAATATGGATGTCAAGATAGTCCTGATGTGCTTCTATGATTTGTTCTTGTTTGCTTTTCAGAGCAAATTCGACAATATTGATGAAGAGTTCTTCCTCTATTATTGATATTTTTCCTGTTGCAAAAGTGTTCAGGTCATTTGTTTTTAAAAAGTTATTTAACTCATTAAAATAAGGGATAATTTGCTTATAACGTCTAAAATCCCTGAGGTCTGCTAAAATCATATTTTGATTATTTAAATTAATGCTCTTGATGTGTATTCTTATGATTGAAATAAATCAGATAGTTTTTTTTTGTTCTGATGCCCGGTTTTATTTCTCCGTTGATAATTAGTGCCTTGTCGTTAAGTGAAACCATAACGGCACCTGCCAGAGCAATTCGTGCGTCTTCGAAGAGAATTTGCCATTTGTTTTGTGTTGAATTATATAGCCAACATTTCTGATTGAACTGATAGTATTCAGGTGATTTTGTCAGATATTCCCGGTTGAGCTTTGATAAAGAGTCAATTTCATTGATGTTGTTTTGAGCTTTTGCTTCGGATAACTCCATCGCTATTTTTAACCCATAATGAAAAATATTTGTGTTTACGCCTCCTATAATGATAAGAGTAGTGTCGTTGATTATCGTACCTGTAGCTCCTGTAAAAGTAACAGTTTGTCCTTCATTGATAGGAGTTGAGCATTCTTGCCAACTTTTATTTGCAGTATCGTATTCCCAACAATCAGTATGTACGGTTATGTTGTTTGTTGTCATGCCGAATCCACCTGTCAGCAATAATTTTGCCTCCAAAGATTTAGGTTGTGCTAGCAACACGGGTTGAACTCTGGGTGAGTTTTTGGGAAGTAATCCGATGCTTTTCCATCCTGATCTAATATCTTTTAGGTCAATATTAAGTAGTTGGTTTGATTGATGTCCGTTTGAATTCCCTCCTGAGAGATAAACATGGTTGTTGATTACAGCTCCGGATGAATTATCTGTTGGAAAGGGTAATGAAGGGTATGGGATTTGAGAGATTCTGCGTTCTTCCGGATCATATTGAAGCAGAAAGACATCAGTAGTAGACTTCCTTTCATTCATCCCTCCGATGCACAACAAACCCTCCGGAATTGAGACCGAAGTTCCGTACGCTAACGGTGCTGTAAGTTCACCGATCTTTGTCCATGTTTTCTTGATAGTCAGAGAATCTTTATGGATGATATAAATTCCGGAATAGAATTTCTTTTTTCCTCCATCTGCAACTGGTACGTCCGGAAAATTACATCCGCCTGCAACGATAATATAATCTCCGTGAGTACCTCCAAAGGGAGCTGAAATTCCATCAAGTTGTGTGTTCAGTTCGGCAACTTCCTGTATGAAGTATTCTTCTTTCTGACTTTGTGTACAGCTGCTAAATAATAAAGACAAGAAAGCAAAAATTATTAATAGATTACTTTTCATACGATTTTTTTATTTCAAAAGTTGACGCTGGTAATCCGGACTTGTTTATCAAATTGGCACGAGTAAATGGTTGCCATGCATAACGGGCGGAGCGTGGGTTTTTTACAGCATCAGAATGAAGGTGTATTTTATTGTCTGAAACGATAGCTGTTGCAGGGAAATAAAGGCCATCTTCTCCGCTTATTTCAAATCCCCTGATAATGTTCCCGTCTGATGCTTGTAATCCATTTGCATGTTCGAATTTGATGATAATTTCTTTTCCGTCAATAGAATAGGAATTATACAGAGGACCACTAAAAGGAACATTCTGTTTATATACTCCAGAGAGTGCGCAGGCCGCCATACGCTCGCCGACAGGATACTTTCGCCTTGGATGTACATCTAGCGAGTCGCCAAGATCTGATGTGACAACCATGTATATGTCAGGAATCTCTTTTGATAATAATCGCTGGGTGTTTCTGAAGTATGGCCACGAAGGACGGTCGATGGAAGAAAGTTGTGCAAAAATTATGGGAAGGTTACTATTCCATTCGTATCGCCAGCATTCAACGAAAGATTTGAACAGCAATTCATATAATTCTACATTGTGTGCGTTTGATTCTCCCTGATACCAAATAACTCCCTTTATATCAAACTTATTGAGAGGCTTAATTCCTGATTCATACAAATAAGCAGGCTGATATGGATGACGTTGTTGTAAACCGGAGTTTTGACCGGTGTTTGTTTTAGCTCTGGTACGACACCAATCCTGAATTCGATCATTATTGTAGAAATCCGATAGAATATCAACTAATGCGGGATCTTTTTCAATAAAAGAACGTGAGATCCATGCTTCCTGAGGTGAGCCACCAACAGCATTTTGAATCAAAGCAATGGGTATATCCAGAGAATCAGCAAGAGTATTTCCAAATGAAATTGCCACTGCGGAAAATGGATACAGAGCAAGTGTATCTGTAACTTTTGCCCATCCATCTGTTTTGAAATACAACAAATTATTTACTTTATTCTTTACCTCATTATCCCATTGCTTATTATTAGTTTCTGCTACAGGAGTCATCCGAAAAAGTCTTATGTTCTTGTTTATAGTTTGTCTTTTTGATTCAAATTCAATTGAAGCATTAAACGGGAAAGCCATATTTGATTGTCCTGAACATAACCACACATCGCCGACTACAACATCCTGAATACAGATTTTTTGTCCGTCACTTGTAATTGTTAACCTTCTGCCTTTCTTATTGGCAGGCATTGGTGGTAATTTTACTTCCCATTTTCCATGGAAATCAGCCACAGTTTTATGTTTAATTCCTGCAAATTCTACTATGACAGTTTTTTTTGCATTAGATGTTCCGGAAATTAATATCTCCTGTTCCCTTTGGAGTACCATCCCGTCTGAAAATACCACCGGAAGTTTTAATCCTCCAAAATCACCTGTTAGTGAAGCATAAACACGTTTAGCAATGATTTCAGCACCATATTTGTTTGGATGGATGGCATCAGGAAAAAGATCCGGGCGAATTGTCAGGTCTTCATTTAAGTCGATGAGAGGTAATTCACTTAGTGAAGCTACTTTTTCAATAGCTTGCTGAATTTGGTGATACCAAGTATATGTGCCCGACTGAAAACGCTTGTGCCAGTCAAATATGGGGGTCATCCTGCATGGGAAGATTTTTATTTTGGGATTTTGTGACTGAAAATCCTTAATTAGTTGCAGGTAATCTCCGATAAATTCATCCTTGTAATTAGGCCAGTTGCGTGGGTCAGTGTCATTTAAGCCAAGATGTATCACCACAATGTCCGGGAGAAAATCCAATGCGTCCTGAAACTCTTGTTGTTGCCTGTATGGTCTGTGCCCTCTGTTTAGTAGTGTAGACCCACTTTTGCCGAAGTTTTTCACAATAAATTGATCCCCGAGCATTTGTTGTAAGCGGGCAGGATAACTTTCTTCAGCTGGATTTTGAAGCGTTGCTCCATAGGTGACACTGTTGCCTACACAGGCAACCTTAACAACAGCTTCAGTGTGAAAAATTACTCCTGTAAAGCATATTGTCAGTATTGTTTTCAGTAATAACCTTGATTTTTTCCTTTCTGGATATATCGTTGTTATATTTTTACCAATATGTTTCATTCGTGCTGTGAGGTTTATTTTACTGAATCAAAATTTTTATTGATTTTTCCGGTGTTTTTATCATATAAATCCCGGGAGTTAAAGTCGATTTTTTATCAATTCTTTGTCCCGTGATACTAAATACATCATATAAATCTTCTGAAAAATCAGTGATAATTCTTTTATTTACAACCCAGAACGAAGGTAAGCTATTTTCTGGATTATTGACAGATGAAAAAGTGTCAATCTGATATAGACGGAAAAAATTATTGGTTTCGTAATTACTGTTGCTTTTATATCCTACTCTTTCAGCTGTGATACCGGTTCCTGTAAACGGTGACCAGAATCTGTTTGCTGTAGCATTCGTTTCAATGGCAATCCGGGTGATGCCACTCTGAAATTCCGGTTCATCCATCCAAATGGTAAAAGTTTTATTTGCTGAAGGGGTGTTGTCGTATGCGGTTTGATCGGTTACTTGTGTCAGATTATTGATAAAATCTCCGTTTGTGCCCGGTTTTTCAGTGCGGTTATTTATGAATGCGAATTTTCCAGGTTCAATTTCCATAATATTCCAGTTGCAATACCCGGGTTGGTATGATTCAAATAATTGGGCATAGCTTCCTAAGTCTGATATGTTATTGATGAGTGTATTTCCTATATACCAATTGGTGCGGGTGTTTGTAACGGTTCCGGCATATTGAATTGCATATGTCCCTGGTTTGTTAAAACGATATGCTCCGTTTAATCTGAAATTAAGAGAGGCGTTATGGATTGAGTCAATTGCTTCGCGAATTAAAGAAGTATCCGGATTGGTTTGCCCAAGAATCTGTCTTGCATACGATATTGCATTGGAAATAATGATTCCGGAACCCACCGGGTATTGATTAAAATAAACACCTTCTTCAGCCATATCGAGATTCTGCTGTGTTTTGTTTACAAGTTGAATCAATTCTTTTTTGATATCATATTCAATGAAATCGTAACGACCATTCGCAACATCGAGGATCCTCGAATATAAACCTGTTCCTGCTGAGCCAAAATCAAACCGTACAGCGTAGGACAAAGGATCTCCTCCCAATGTACCCTTTTGGTATAATAAGCATTTACCTGATGATAAAGGAGATAAAACCAGTAATAGCGGATTTTCGGTAGTAACCGGGTAGGTAGCACTGTATACTGTTGAACTTCCTCCACTGCCACTTCCTGCTGTATAGGGAACCTGAGGGATATATTTTGATTGGATGGCTTTATTTTCCATTCGGTAAGCATTATCTTCAACGCTTAGATTGAATGACCAGAATTTACGCACATTATCAAAGTCAGGTGTTGCGGTAGATGTGACAACATTTAAAAAATTTCCATCAAGAAGGCTTAGTGTGCCACCTGAGCCAGTTGTTCTCTCATTTTTAACCTGATACCATGTTTTAGCCTGATTGTCAGAAGCAACAGGTGCTTTTACAAAAACAAAAGGAATGCTTAAAGATGAATCAGTACTCAACGATAATCCCTGATCTCCATAACATAGCCATCCATTTTCTCCCTGAATCCGGAAACAAGGTGGTGTGGCAGGTATAATACGGAAATAGGAAGGTTCTTCTGATAAATTTCCCGTTGAAGACAGATATTTACCAAATGCTTTGTTGACTATTGTGTACAGATTACCATTTTGCTGAAATCTCCAGAATTGGCTATCTGAATTTTCATTCAGCGGAGTGTGGATGTTTGTTGTACCAGTACCAGTGTTATCCGACTTGAGAATTGTTTTTTTTGTAGCTGACAGTAAGAAAAACCAGACAGGGCTGGATATTTCACTGTTAATGGGTGAATCGTAGAATGCTGCTTGTGGAAAAGTGTTTATGGGACTGATCGGCTTGATTTCTTTGTCAATGAGTGGTGCAATGTGATTAGCCCAGGCAATATATCCTTTTGCGTTAATATCACTTTTGCTCAACGTATAGTAAGTATTCAGATTGTCGTTATCTATATTCTTAAATTTACTGAAAAGATCAACATAATGTAATTTATTGGTTGATTCACAAAGTTCTTTCAATAGAATATTTGTTTGTTTTGCTTTGTCGGTTTCAACAGATGATACCCTGGGTAGTATTGACTGTATATATATTTCTGTGTCAGGAGATGTGTTTGTTATTGTGTCTGTCATTTCAGCAATTTTATCCCGGATGTATTCTGCTGTGGCGTTGTTTGAAAATAAATCATACGCTCCGGCATAAATAAAAATCCGTGCAGGCATTCCCTTAATTATATTAGGCAACAGGGTGCATAGATGGTCAATGGTTGTATTAACACCTCTGCTTTTGATTCTGGTATCATTGAATAATTCAGACCAATCAGCTGAATTGACAGTGTAATCGCCGTACATGATGATATCTGAAGTGGAGGTGTTGAGAGCACTGTATTGAGATACAAGCTGTTGAGAGTAAGTCGATATGCCATTACTATTTTTGTATTGAACTCCACTTCTGATTCCGGATGTTTCTGAACCGGTATATGGTTTGATAACTGATGCCCATAATGCATATCCTTCTCCCAATAAATGTAGTCCGTCGTTTGTATAAGCCGGATTAAGATTATTGTTGGTATCGCTTATTCGTAAGCGGGAATGTACGTCGATATAGGTGATGTTTTTTTGTTCGCAAAGTGATTTTAGTTTTTCATTTACTTCCAGGATGAGTGCTCCTTTTTGATTGTGCGAAAAATTAGAGAAAGAACTATTGACAGGAAAAATACTCTGAACATAAATTGATGTTGTCGGACTTTCACGTTTTATCTGTTCGATGATTGCCGTGATGTTACGGAGTACGGGTCCGCTCTCAGTTGCAGAAGGCAGATCGTTGACGCCGATAAGCAGAAATATCTTACGGGGATGCCTTTCTGTAATCATTGATAAGCGATCGAGCACCATGCGGGTAGTGTTGCCTGATATTCCTCTGTTCTTTACGCTAATGTCTGGAAATATATCAGCCCATTGTCCCCCGTTGGTAATGCTGTTTCCAACGAAAACAATGTCATTGGATGAAACCGGTATGTTTTTGAATAGGTCGAGACGTTGCTCTTTTATTTGTGATTGTGTCGCAAATAAAAAAAATAAGAAATAGAATAAAAAAAGTATTTTTCTCATCTTATCAATGATTGTGTTGGTTTGGTTTAAGCCGGTATGGATGAATTCAATACTAGTTCACCCATACCGGTTAGTAGTAACTAATATTTTAGAAATTTATGGACAATATTCTTACTATTAGTAGTGAAAGAAATAATATATACTCCGTTAGTCAGCATATTTGTGTTAAGACTACCGGAAATATTGTTCTCTGAAAGAATTCTTCTTCCGTTGATGTCAAATATTTCGACTTTTTCTGCATTATTTATATAGATGTTTTTGCTAACAGGATCGTAATAAATGGCTTTGCCTTCTATTTCATCATTGATGAAAGTCGTCGGGCTGCTTTCATAGGCGCCCAAATCAACAACACTTTGTGTAATACGGTCGTTTCCGGCTAAATCTTTTGTTCCATACACAGCCGTGTTATTGCCTGTGTTCCGACATATTGATCCTGCCAGCAGACTCCAGTCATATTCAGGTAATGACGACTGATGCCCGACATTTAATACCGGATTTTTGAATTGGTTTGATGTTAGATCGATATTATTGTTTCCTTCAAAATCAAGTGGTAATTCTTCGACGCCATTATATGTGACAATTACGTTGTCAGGAGTATTAATATTGATATTATTAATTATTTGCGGATCGCCTGCTTTACGGTTACCTGAAATGATGCAGTTTGTAACTTCCATTCCGTTTGCTGTGGCAGTAAACATATTTACACCTCCAAATCCATCTGCTCCGCCCAGGTTGTTAACCACGGTACAGTTGATCAACTTAGCATTAACAGCGGCAGTTGAACTTCCCATAACAAAGCCTCCGGTTCCTGCAGTAGCTAATGTTGTGTTGTTGGCAATGAGCGTATTGTATACTTCTGCATTGTAATTCCCGATAAACACTCCGCCACCGCTTGCGCTGTTTGCTACGTTGTTGGTAATAATGCAATTAATGATTTTGATCGGAGGTAATGCATTATTATGTCCTCCGGCAACACCACCACCTCCGTTTTTTGCAGTATTATTTGTAATAATACAGTTTTCTATAGTGGCTCCATTGTCGAGATACACCCCACCACCATGAGCAGTCCCTGTCGCCGAAGCATTGTTCCCTGTGATGATGCTGTTACGGAGCGTATTCCCGTTATTCAGATATACAGCTCCACCTGAGCCGGTATTACCCGAAGCGCCGGTAAAAGTAAAACCATCCCATACAGCCGTTTTTACAGATGTTGCCGAGTGTCTGATAATAACTCTTTTAGCAGTAGCAGATGGTGTAAGGGTTGTTACATTTGTACTCCAGTTGCGCATATCTCTTTCTGTTTCGGTTCCGGCAAATCCTCCATAAACATTCACGTTTGTCTGCATATAGAAAGGTGCCTCAGAGTATGTTCCTGCTTTTACCCAGATTTCGACAATGTCTCCACCTGCTGGTTGACCTGCAGTTGCAATTGCAGCAGTAATTGTTTTGAATCCTGATTCCCATGTTAAACCATCCTCTGTTACTGTTGATTCAGGATTGACACGTAGAATTGTTGTTGCACCGAAGGTTGTTCCTATGCCTAGCATGATGACAACCCAAAATAGTAATCTTTTTTTCATTTTTATAAAATTTAATTTTAACAATAAGTTAATAGGATATGAATCTTTTCTAACTTTTTAATTATATAGATAATAACAAGCTTGTATTTATATTTTGTAAATGTGTGTGATTATTCTTTGTTAATAATATCTTTGAGTTTGACAGCCTGAAAAATCAATTGGCTTGTACTTCCTTCATACAGTATTCCTACAGTTTCTGCATCAATCATGGTTAGACAAGAGTAGCCCCAACCCCATTCTTCATCAAGGAGTAACTGGTTTGCTTCTTTCCATGTTTCTCCCTGGTCAAGACTTGCTTTGATTGTCATTTTACTTCTGTTGGGGCGTACGGCTTGATTGGGGTTTGAAAATAGCAGGATGTCTTTTCCCAGATAATTTTCATTTTTGCGTACGTTTATCAGACTGGCCATACAAACCGGTTCTTGTAAAGCTTTTCTCGATGTTGTATGTTCTTTCCAGTTTTCGCCAAGATTATTGGTGGTAAAAACAGACCTGGAGCCTCCCCGGTTATCCCTCATGTTGAGCATTAATTCTCCAGAAACAAGTTCAACCACTTGTGCTTCTGTAGTATTCGTTTGTGCATGTTTGGTTATTTTCCAGGTTTCTCCCCGGTCTGTACTATACATGATGCCGGCATTGGGAGTTTTGGTAGAGTCAATAAACTGTATAGGTACTACGAGTGTTCCGTTCTGCATGGTAATTCCACGTCCGGGACCCTGCAAAAGTAAAGTCCAGGTTGGATCTTTTACCTGTTTGGTTATATTTACCGGTTTACTCCATGTCTTGCCATCATCTGAGCTTTTTACATAGAGTAATTGCCCTGTTTCAGAAGGTTCCAAACCTTTTCCTGAAGATGTCCATGCTATATTATTTCCCAGCCCATGTGTCCACAAAGCAAAAATATAAATGTCGTTCGTATTGGTGTCAACTAAAATACATGGGTCACCTACACCGTTCTGAGATTGAGGTAGTCCGCCCCATTCTTTCATGTCCATCACAATTTTCATATTTTCCCAGTTCTTCCCGCCATCTTTACTTCTACTGAGCCCGACATCAATGTCATCCTGTAAATCTAAAGAGGTGCGGTAACGGACATCATAAACAGCAAGCAAAGTTCCTTTTTTGCTTGTTACCAGTCCGGGAATTCTGTAGGCGTATACTCCGTCATCTCCATGATTTCTCAATCCTATTCCCAAACGATAATCAAGACTTTTGGGTTTGTTCAGAGTTTTAATCTCATTGTTTAACGTATAACCTGAAATGTCAAGATTGAAAGTTGTGGATAAGTCTTTAAATTTATCAACTTCCATTGTTACAATGAAATAACTTTTTCCCTTGATAAGCTTTTGTTTGGGTTTAAGAGAAAATTCTGAGGAAAACTTTTTTGTTTCATCTTTAAGAATGCTGTACCTGGGTGAACTGTAAATCTGTTGACTTCCACCAATTCTTTTAAATTCGTCATTTAAAGCCCACGATTTTGTTTTACTTTTTAATCCAGAAGTAGTGCCGAGATATAAAACTCTTATAGCTTTAGGAGTAAACGCCTTTTTATTATATCTGAAGGAAAAAAATATTTCTGACAGTTCATATTCTTCCCCTGCATTATTTTCAATTTCAATTTCAGCAACAATATTGTGTTCTTTTCCTATGATAACCGGAAGCTGAGTTTGATTTATTACAACATTGATTTGAGAGAATAAGTTAAATCCCAACAATAGTAACAATACGATAAGTGTATGTTGTCTTTTTTTCATGAATAACAGTATTATTTTAATCTTCTTTTTTGTCGATTGTCTTTGGTTTCAGTATAATTAGCTGAAGTATGACTGCAAATACGATAACAAGTGCCAGCATGGCAAAATCCCGCCCCAGATTTCCATTATCCATTGATTTTCCTAGAATATCGGTAATAAAAGCACCAGCAGAAACACCCGCAAGATTCATTACCCCATAGGCCGTTGCTCTGTAGCGGGAACTGATGAACTGACATAATATCGGCATATTATTGGTGTCAAACATTCCATATCCGACTCCAAAACAAACAGCACCCATGATAAAACTGATGATATCCGTTCCAAATCCAATCAAAAAAAGAGCAGGAATGGTGAGTGACAAGCCAATAACGCTTGTATAAACACGGCCTTTTAAATTCTTAAGCACCCACTTGTCGGAAAGCACTCCACCGATTAGTACTCCGATAAATGAGGCGGCGGCGATAAGTATCGTTGACAGTGGCCCTGCATGTGACATATCCATGTGTAATGATTCGGAGAAAAGTGTTGGTAGCCAGTTTTTTACTGCCCAACCCGGGACGCTGGAGGCCGAAAAATAAAACAAAATAACCCAAAAAGCAATATTCCCAATGAGCATGCCAATCCCTTTTAGTGAGTTTATAATATTCTCTGAAACAGGCGGTTTGCTGTCGATTGTGTTGGACTTAATTACATAAGTTTTTTTCTCACGCAGAAATAAAATCAGAATGAGACTATAGGCAATACCCGCAATTCCGAACCAATGAAATGTAATCTGCCAGGAAAAATTGCTCGCTATTGTTGCCCCGAAGCCCCCGAGCGCCTGACCCAGGTAAATCCCTGTAGTGTGAATCCCGATAGCCAACGAACGTGTCTTATCCTGGTGATAATCGGCGATAAGGGCTAAGGCTGCAGGGATGTAGAAAGCTTCACTGATACCCATTAATGCCCTAAGTGCATAAAGTTGTTCAAATGTCTGGGCATAACCCATCATCAAGGTAACGCCCGACCAGACAAATAAACTTCCAACAATTAACCACTTTCTGTTCAGTCTGTCCGCAATCATTCCTGAAACCGGGCTCATAAATGCATATATCCAAAGGAATATCGACATCAGTCTCCCAAAGTTTGTTGCTGAGATTAGTTCTTCAATGTCAATCATCATCGAAGGGCGCATAGTGGATAGCATTTGTCTGTCGAGATAATTCAACAGTGCCACAACCCAGAGAAGAGAGACGACAAACCAAGGATAATACTTGTTGTTTTTCATTATTTGTATGCGAATTGGAAGATTATTAATTTATATAAGCGTTATTTTGTTCTAATAACGGGTCTTTAGACATCGTACTCATATCGATTGGCCACAATAAGAATTCAGGATCATTATTCTTTACCAGTTTTAAGGCTTCAGAACCGTCATTCAGTCTGCGTAACTGGTACCAGTATTTCCCTTCAGCAATAAACTCAACGGCATATTCACGTAATATAGCCAGTTCTGAAGTAGCTTTGTCAACATAAGTAAACTCAGGATAGTTCCGTCCATATGCTCTGCGCCGGATGAGTTCAATGAAGGTTTTTACTTGTCCGGAATTCTCTTGTGCGTTGTAGCATTCTGCTAACATCAGCGCAATATCTGCTGTTCTGTAAATTGGCCAGTCGTCAGTAAACCAGCGGATCGTGCCGTCCATTGTACCTTTGAACTTGTGAAGATAAATTCCTTTAATTGATCCTTTGTAATAGTCCTGAAAAGAAGCCGCTTTTCTTTTATCTGTGGAAGCAATACTTTCGAAAAATGACCATTTGTATTCATAGCGTGATCCACCATCAGTGCCTACAGAAAGAGGGTTGTCCAGTGTTTTGCCTGCCGCATCTTTATATCCGGAAAAAGTTGATGCCGGATAGGTGAATAAAGCGAAGGAGTTACTTTTCTCGTTTATTACGTAAGGTATTGCAAAAATGATTTCATCATTTTCTTTGTTGTTGTAATTAAATATTCCGGCAAAATCATTAGGTAAAATGCCTGTCGCATTCCATACAGATGTCAGGGCAAGTCGTGCCGTTTCAATATCATCAGCCGGTTTTTCTGAAAACACTGTTGAAGAACCGATTGGTTTTACTTTTGCACTCCAGAGGAAAATATCTCCTTTTAATGCCAGTGTTGCAGTTTTACTCCAAAATGATTTGCCAAATTTCTTGTCATAAGAGAAAAGTTCTTTGCTAAGATATTCCTCTGATTTTAAAATGTCTGTTTTGATAAACTCCATTGTCTCCATCTCGGTTGCGCGCTTTTTATTTAATGCCGTAGGAGTGGAAACTCCTTTTAAGACTTCCGGTTCAGAGACCAAAGGAACACCTCCCCATGTTCGTAACAGATGGAAATAATAATAGGATCGGATACCATGAGCAATTCCCAGGTAATAATTTTTTTCATCTTCATTCAGACAAGTTACATAATTATTTAATCGTTCAATAGCATGATTAATCTGCATAATATCCATGTAACAATTACCGAAATTAGTAACTCCAGGGTTTTCAAGACTAATGAGGTTTCCGATTATATCTACATCTGATTTGTTTTGTCCAAGTGTAGAAGTAGGAGAGGAGTCTAGTAGTCCGCCTCTGAATTCTCCTAACTGCATGAATACAAATTGTCTGTCTCTGATTCTTTTATGTAATCCAGTGAAAAAGCGATTAACCTGATCTTTTGTGTCCCAATAATTATCAATGCTATAGGTATCTACTGGTTTTAAATCAAGTAGTTCACAAGAGGGAAGCTGGATCAGTAAGAGTCCTATTATTATTTTTTTGATTGTTTTCATACGTTTATATCTTTTCAGATTATCTATAAATTTATTTGTGAAGATTTGAACAAAGTCGTACGTTTGTCAGAATGTGATTCTGGCACCTAACAAGAATGTTCTTGGAATAGGGTAACCACCATGCTTACTGGCACCATATTCAGGTGTGTAAAGTTTTGCTGTCGTCAGATAAAATAGGTTTTGTCCGGATATACTGAATGACATTTTTTGTATTTTGATTTTATCTGTTATTCTGGAAGGAATGTCATAGGTCAGAGAAACCTCACGTGCGCAGATGTAGTCTGATTTTTCATAAAAGAGTGAACTTTCTCTGTAATTTTGCTTGTAATTTTGATCGGCATATTGATAAATTGGATATTCTGCATTCCGGTTATTTTCACTCCATGTTTGCCATACCTCTTTTACCGTATTATATGTTCCTTGTTTCATCCCCAGATACCACGAGAGCCTGTCATTAAGTTGCATGTATCCAGCTGCGTAATCGAAGTTTCCGTACAGACTTAGATTTTTATATGAAATAGTTGTATTAAAACCTCCCATTATGCGTGGAATAAGATTTCCGATTTTTACCTGATCATAAGAATTAATTATATTATCTCCATTTACATCTTGCCATACCACATCCCCTGGTGCGAGTTGCTGAGCTTGCGCTTTCTGTGATGCAGTAAGGTTTGCGTAAGCATTAGGTCCGTAAACAGGTTTGGTGGTAAACATATCCACATAGTCAGCATATTTTTCCAGATCTGCCTCGTCTCGGATAATCTGTACTGCTTTGTATGTATATATAGCTCCATATTCCTGTCCTTCCTGATAGCCGCCAACCCAAATCAATTCTGTTGGATTGTTCGGATCCCAGACCTGTTGCCCTCCCTGACGATTGTTAACATTGCCATTGTCGGGAAGGGAAATAATCTTTGATCGTTGGTATGTGAGATTTATTCCCGCTTCCCATGTGAAATCTTTTACCTGTACTATCTTGTATTTAAGTTCACCCTCGAAACCTCTGGTTCTTACACTACCATTATTGGTAAGCATGGTACCTACACCTGCAGATGTCGGGAATGAAACAGTTGCAAGAAGATCGGTTGTGAGCTTATTATATACACCGAGTGATCCTCTGATTCTTTCAAGAAATGCGAAATCAGTTCCGATGTCAAATGATGTTGTCTTTTCCCATCTCAGGTCAGGATAAGGTAACTTGTTAATCAAGAAACCATATTCTCCTTTATAATTTCCTGGATTAGCATAGTTACCCAATAGGTCATATATACCAGATACGAGATTAACGTTGCCATTTTGTCCGTAACCCACTCTTAACTTAAGATTGTCAATGACATCGTTATATTCCGACATGAATTCTTCCCGGTTGATATTCCATCCAAAGCTTATACCGGGAAAGAAACCGAATTTATTGTTGACAAGCCTTGAGTATCCATCTAATCTTCCTGAAAAAGATACCAGATAACGACTGTCGTAATCATAGTTTGCATTGATGAACGAAGACATGATGCGTTCTTGTGTGTGAGTTGTTGACATACTCCGGGTAGTTTCTCCTCCTGCTACATTAACAATTGCATTGGTATATTGCAGATTGATAAAATCGTCGGAGGTAGCATCTTGTCCGGATGCAGCGAAGTAAAATTTATATTTGTCGATAAACTCAAAACCTGCTACCGCATTAATATTGTTCTTGCCAATGCTGTTTTTGTAACCAAGAATTGCGTTGTACGTTTGATTTAGTGAACGGGTATAACTTACTGAAGCCTTCCTTGTTTCGTCATATACTCCCGGAGACTTCAGGAAGCGTTTATTGAAAAACTCTTGTTCATTGTTTGTCAGATACCATATAGCGTTTAATTTTAAATAAAGTTTTTTTGTTAAATCTATTTTTAAAGACGTTCCAAGTGTTGTCTTATATGTTTCATTTCTCCTGTAAAACTTATCAATCTGAGCAGCCATATTACCGTCGGCATAATTTCCAACTGTAGCAATCAACTCTCCATCGTTGTTGTATTCACGGAGAGTAGGGGGGGCACTAAACATTCTTCCGAAAAAATTAAGGTCAGTTGTAATCGGATTGTCGTTTATTTTCGATTTTGAAAAGTTTACGAATGAAGTGTTGGTGAGCCAGTTGCGTATCTTGTATTCTCCGTTCAGATTGAATGATATGCGGTTGTAGTTAGACTCCAAAGGAAACCCATCTTCTGTATAATACCCGAGACTTGAATAGTATTTGCCTTTATCATTTCCGCCCGAGACAGATAATGTATAATCTTTTGTCCATGCCTCTTGAAGGGATGCGTCACGTACATTGAACTCCTTGAATATAAGATATTGCGTGTCAGGATTGGTTCCGTCCCATACAGGATCCTGCATCAACTGCCATCCCTGACTCTGCAGTTCAGTCCATTTCTCATCTGTTATGGCCGACCGGTACATTGTTGAATATTGCCCTGCTGAAGTAACATTACCATCAGCATTTATATTATTTCCTGTTCCGAAAGGTCCTGCATTGGTAAGAAGTTGTGTCATGTTTGAGCGCTGAGCGCCAATACGTGTCCAGTATAAGAAGTCTCGGGCATTCAGGAAGTCGTTAGTTTGTCTTAAAAAGTTTTGTCCGATGTTTGTTTTGAGTGTAACTTCAGATTTTCCTCTTTTCCCTGATTTTGATGTGACAAGTACTACTCCATTATTAGCTCTTGCTCCATACAGGGCTGTTGCTGCAGCATCTTTCAGTATCTCTATAGACTCAATGTCGTTACTGTTTAAATCGCTCAAGTCATCCTTCTGAACTCCATCAATAATGTATAAAGGCGTCCCTGTTCCATTAAGAGAAGCTCCTCCACGTATCTGAATAGATGGGGCTGTCCCCGGCTGTCCTGTTATTTGCGTTATTCTTACCCCTGTGACGGCTCCCGCTAATGCTGTTGCGGCATTTGAACGTACGCTTTTATCAAGTGTTTCAGAAGAAACTTTACTGATGGCTGCCGTTAATTTATCTCGGGAAACAGTTTGACCGTAACCGGTAACTACAATTTCATTCAGAGCTTTTGCAGAAATTGTCATCGTAACGGGAATCACAGCCATGTTATTTACTGCAATCTCCTGCGGTTCATATCCCAGATACAGGAAACGTAAAACTGATTTATCACTGGATAACTTAATTCTATAGTTTCCTTCCACATCGGTAATCGATCCGTTTGTAGTGCCTTTTTCTATGATAGAAACTCCAATTAAGGGAAGTCCTGTCTCATCCTGTACGTTTCCTGATATGACACGGCCATTTTGAGCCTTCAGAGTGAAGGTGAAAAATAAAAAGAGACATAAGATTGTGAAATAAGTGGTTTTGGAATAATTAGTTCTCATTTTTTCGTAATAAATTAGATTGTTCTATTTAGATTTTAATATTCATACCAATAACCCGGAGTGAGTGTTTCTTTCGGAAGAGTTATCAGATCAAGGCGCATCCATCCGGCAGGGCGGGTTGATGACTTGGTGAAGCCAGGTCCATCGGCTGCTTCAAAGATGATGACAATTCTTCCATCGTTCAGTTTGGATATGCAGCTATATCCGGCAGCCTTTTCATGGAGCAAATAACGGTTTCCCCATTTGTAACCGGAACTGGTGCTTCGATACAGGGTAAGTTTACAACGGTCGTCGTAACCATTTGATGCAGTTCCTCCTTGTATCCCGCTATACAACAGAATTTTGTCGGATCCGAAAACGCTTCCCTGACAACCTCCGACTGTAGAAGGAAGGTCTTTGTCAATAATATCAGGTCCCCAGGATATTCCTCCATCTGAACTGTAACAGGCTGCTCTTCCTCCACTGAATCTTAAATTGTAGTATAATCCGTTTAGCGGAGTTTCTGCAATCTGGTATTCTCCTGTTCTTGGGGCTTCATTACCAATCTTCCAGGTCAGTCCGTGGTCGTCAGAATAAATTGTCCGGTTCCTTGCTTTATTTTCCGCATTCTTTTGTCTGGTTGGAACGATGAGCCTGTTTTTATAAGTGGATCCCTGCATCTGTATGCCTGAGCCCGGACCAAAACCATGGATAAATCCTCCCGGAATGATTATTTCATTGATTGCAATGGGAGCTGACCAGCTTACACCATCATCCTCAGATGTAAGTAAGAAAGGAATATTCGCGGAACCGTCTTGCGGACTTTCGGGCCATCGGCATACGAATAAGAATAATTTTCCCGTAACATTATCAGCAAGCAGACAGGGGTCCATGTAGGCGAATTTATCTTTAGCTCCATTGGTAACGAAGTTTGCTGAGCTCCATGTTAAGCCTCCGTCAGTGCTTCTTTTTAAAGCAATGTCAGTGGGACTTTTATCCATCCATGAAACTTTACGAGCTTCACATGCAAGAATTAATGCTCCGGTCTTTGTTGTTATCAGCGATGGAATTCTGTAGCTGTGAACTTCATCATCTCCTGCAGAAAAAACCGTTGTTTTAGTAATTGTTTCTTTTGGAATGAAGTGTTCGATCTTCTCGTCAAATTTATTCCCTGAGGTGCCTGGTGGATCAGGGTATATATTGTTGTTTTCTTTGCATCCAAATCCTGTTGTTGCGACAATTACTACACAAAATATGTAAAATCCTTTCATACGATAATAATTTATTTCTTTACGGTCACGTAAACTTCTTATGATTGAAATAACTTTCCCTTAGGGATGATGCGTTTCTTGCTTATATTAATTTGTTGCTATTTGATAAAACTCTGTTTCTTATTTCCCATGCATAAAATATATACTCCTCTGTTTAAATCGGAAATATCAATCGAACCATTTGTGATTCGTCCTGATTTTTGTGTGATTCCTGTCATGGAAAATATGTTGACGGCAGAGTTTTCAACATCGTTAATGAGAATCCTGTTTCTGTCTGTTGTAAAAGATATGTCCAATCTGTTGTTTGCAGTTGAATGGTTCTTTGTTGAAGTTTCAAGATCAATAAAGCTTGTTGGTAAAATAATAATGTCTAACCTCATCCATCCTGCATTTCTGACAGAAGTTTTGATGAATCCATTTTCGTCACCTGCTTCAAATAAGATTGCAACCTCACCGGTTTTAAGACGTGTGAGACAGCTATATCCAGCAGCCTTTTCATATAGCAAATAGTTTTGCTGCCAACTAGTCCCGGAGTCCCCGCTCTTGAATAATTTTAACCGGCACCGATCATCGTACAAGGTTGTCGCTGTTCCACCTTCAATACCTGAATATAATAACGTATTACCAATGCCCAGTACGCTTCCCTGACATCCTTTCTCTATTCCTGGCAGATTTTCATCAATGATATCATTTCCCCATGTTACACCTCCGTTTAAACTATAGCATGCTGCTCTGCCCCCTGCAATACGCGAGTTATAATATAATTTATTTTCCGGAAGTTCTGTTATTTGGAATTCACCTACACGGGGTGCTCTTCCTCCAATGGTCCAGGTTTGTCCATGATTGTCAGAATAAACAGCTCTGTTTCTTCTTGTTGTAGCGTCCATGAGCCTTATTGGTACAATTAACCGTCCCCGATACTTACTTCCTTGCATTTGTATGCCGGAACCAGGTCCGAATCCGTCAATATATCCGGATGAAAGCGTGAAGCTTTCCTTAACTGAGACAGGTTCTGTCCAAGTTTGACCATTATCCTCGCTGATCAACATAAACGGGACGTTAGCTGTTCCGTCCTGAGGAGATTCGGGCCATCTGCAGACAAAAAGAAATACTTTACCGGTTTCATGATCTGTTAACAGACATGGATCCATAAAAGCATATCTATCTTTGGCTCCGTTGGTTACAAACTGTATCGTACTCCATGTTTTACCTCCATCAATACTTCTTTTTACCGCAATGTCTGTCGGACTTTTGTCTCTCCAGCTCTCCTTTCTCGCTTCGCATGCGGCGATAAGTGTTCCATCTCCGGTAGTCACGATAACGGGTATCCGGTATGTGTTGATTCCAGCTTCTCCGGCATTGAATACAGTGTATTGCCTGATTTCATTTTGTCCTTTTGTTGCCCCGAAGAAAAACAGAAAACAAAGAATAAAGAAGTGTGATATTTTTGAATAATCCATGAATTGTTGATAAATTTCGTTGTGTTTTATGTGAAATTATTACTTGATGAATCTTGCAGTTGTTTTGCCATCAGTAATAATATAAACCCCGGCTGGCAATTCGGCAATGTCGATTGAGCCTCCTCTGATAGTTTGTTTTTTTATGAGTAAGCCTGACATGTCATACACGCTGATGCCAGCTCTTCCTTCCGTGTTAAGAATCAGATAATTTCTATCAGACGAGAGAAAGCATGTTAATCTGCTGTTGTCTTGTATGTTTGTAGTTGCAGTCATGGTTTTGTATTCATACGCCCCAATATCGATGAGTTGATCATAAATACGGTTTGCTCCTGTAATATCTGTTGAAACGAATGTGTTTTTAGCCTTGTCTCCTGCATTTATCAAAACAGAGCCGGATTGTGTTTGCCACTGATAATTATACGATGTCAGATCAAATGAAGTAATGAAAGTAGTCGGGTCAAAAGCTGATATTAGGCCTGCAGTTTCACTGGGAGAGGCAAATTTAACACCAGAATTGTCGGAGCTAAGATTTATTTGTGATGTCGGGAAAATGATATTATCAGGATATTCTGTAATGTTTTCCAGGTTTTGGATCGCACAATGACTTAGTTTACCTTTATAAAAGATGACAGTGCCGTCAGGAGCATATCGTGGAATAAATATTTGTTTTCTGTCAGCATCTGGTTTTATTGCATCATTTCCCCAAATTACACTGTTGTACAATTCTCCGGAGCGTAGCAGGGTTTCTCCTGATGATACTCCGTCCAAGGAAATTCCACCGCCATTACCCTGAGCATCTTCCCTTTGTGTTTTGTTTCTTACTATTGTACAGTTTGTTATGTATCCTCCTTGTGTCCAGATTCCACCGCCATTTGCATAGGCCTCATTGTTGGCGATCAGGCAATTTACGATAACGGGATAAATCGATCCATCCGCTGAAGAGCTAGCAGCAATTCCACCTCCTGAATTTCCTCTTGAAAAGTTATTTATAAAAATACAGTTGATTGCCATGCCTCCTTTGTTCATATTTAATCCTCCTCCAATGCCTTTCGAACTGTTACCTGCGAAAATGCAGTTTTCTACAGAAGCTCCGGCGTCCAGAGCTATACCTCCTCCAGTGCCGGCCTCTGAAGTGCAATTGAGAATACGGCAATTCCGGAGATGCATTTTGGGAGAGAGATATCCGCCTCCACCGTTTCCTGATGTGGTTCGGGCTTCTTTGATATCAAAACCATCAAAATAAGCGTCCTCTGCCAATCCACTTTGGTTCTTCAGAACCAAACCAGTGTTGTTTTTCAGAATCGTTCTGTTTTTAATGTAATCGCGTTGATCAAGAGAGGTTTCTGTGGCGATGAATCCTCCATATACAGATACTCCTGATTTCATGATGTACTGACCGGAATAAATGTCGGAAGCAACCCAAACTTCATCTCCGGAAGTAGCAGCGTTGAGTCCATCTGTGATGGTTGTAAAAGCTTTATCCCATGAAGATCCGTCTCCGCCGTTGTTGGCAAAACCGTCTACATAAATGATTTTCGCATTTAATACAGATGTTACTGAAAATAAAATCGCAAAAATCAGATAATTCATTCTAAATGTTTTCATGATGCAATTATTTATAAATTAATATTTCTGTAGAACATAATTTCTTACATAGAACATGTGACTTAATCAACATCCGGGGGATGTGAAAAGGTCCTTTAAAAAGATTTCCTTTGGCTGGTTGTGATACAGTTCCATCTCTGTGTAAGTAACCGTACCATTCACCATATTCGTTGTCGGGGAAATGACTGTACATGTAGTTGTGAATCATTTGATGTTTTTCCAGATATTTCTTGTTCCCGGTGGCTTCATAGGCATATAAGGTAGCAATGATGGCTTCTGTTTGTGGCCACCAAAACTTCATGTCGTGTGCGTAATCTTGTGATGGTAACTGTTTGCAATCTCTGAAATTGATGATTCCTCCGTATTTTTCATCCCATCCCCATTCCCATGACCAGTCTAATATAGTAGTTCCCGTTTTAATTAATTCCGGGTCCCAGTTTCGGTATTTTGCTTCTTCAAGGATAAACCATGCTGTTTCTATACTATGCCCCGGGTTAATCATCCTTCCCATATTCGTGTCGATAAACTCTCCGTTTGGACCTACTGTTTCAAGGACTGCCTTAAATTCAGGTTTCATGAAGTCTTTCTGTATCTCGGTAATTGACTCATTAATCTGCCGGTTTAATGCATCATCCTCTATTACCTCCCGGATACGCGAAGCTGTATTGATCAGGATCATTGATAATGAATGCCCTTTCATTTGCAGGTGTTTAGTGTATTTAGATGCGATAGCTCCGGGTGTGTTTTTATAATACAGAATTCTTTTAAATAGATCCAGCGCTTTTTCAGCATAAGAGTAGTCCCCGGCAGCTTTGGCATATTCCGACATGGCAATTGCTGCAAATGATTCGGAAAATAAATATCGTCTCTTGCGAAGTGGAATGCCCGATGCGGAAACTTCAAAGAACATCCTGCCGTCATTATCAAAGCAATATTTTTCTATAAAATCAATTGCAGATTTTGATGCTGATAACCAGTCAGGGTTTTTCTGAATCTGATTATATGCGTATGAAAATGTAAAAGCCGCCCTTCCCTGAAACCATACTGATTTAGTTGTGTCCATAAGGCTGCCGTCTCTATTGAGACAGGTGTAAAAACCGCCGTAAGTTTTATCCAGTCCGTATTCTAACCAAAAAGGTAAGATGTTGTTTACCAGATCATCATGATATTTCTCCGAACAACGTTCTAAATATGCTATATCTTCCATGTTTTCGTTTTATAATATAATACAGGAACAGAGGATATGAGTGCGAAATAAGATTTACTTGTTTTTCGAACAATCTATTACCCGCATTAATGTTGAAATAAGGAGTGTTATTATTTGTTTTTTATAGTTTGTTACAACGCTCGAAAAAACGAATAGCTTCAAGTTCTTTTTTCATTGAAGCTTCCTCCTCATCTGTCATGTTCTGAAAGGGAGTTCTGTTTTTTCCCAAATCCAGACCAATGAGTTTCATGATGCGTTTTCCGCCAACAATATTACCTCTGTAATTGCAGATTACATTAATAACTTCTTGTGCAAAGTTTTGGCGCTCTCTTGCCAATTCGAGATCTCCGGCCTTCCATGCTTCAATAATGCCGACTAATTCACGGCCATTATAGTTTGTTGTTCCTCCGATCCCACCATGCGCACCTCCCATGGCTAGAGCAGGAAGAATAGTTTCGTCTTGTCCGTGGAGCATGTCAAATTTACCATTGGCATATATCCGGCATTGGTTGTATTCGTATAAGCTTTCGTAAGTGTATTTAATCCCTGCAAAATTTGAGATTCTTCCATCAACAGCTTTCAGGAAAGGTAACATGGGAAGAAAAACTCCACTAAGAGCTGGAATGTGATAAAAATAAAATGGCAATTCGGGAGCCCCACATGCAATTTCTTCGCAGTATTTTACTAATTCTTCAACTCTGCCGGCTTTTGGAAAAGGGCTTGCCATGGCTCCTATTCCCCATGCTCCAATTTCCTGGGCATGTTTCGCCAGATTATGACTCATTTTTACACAAGTACTCCCTACATGAACAATGACCTTAAAGTCCTTGGGTGATACTTCAACCCATTTCTCAGCTAATTCTTTACGTTCTTCTTCGGTTAACATGTAACCCTCGCCCGAAGAACCATTAATAAATACACCCTGAATGCCATTTTTTTGCAACATTGCGGCATATCTTGCAATTGGTTCCGTGTTAATTTCCCCATTTTCAGTGAATGGTGTAAATGGTGCGTTGATAAGTCCGCTTATTTTTTCCATATTCTTAAATTGTATTTTTTATTTTTATTTTAATAACACTGCAAACATAAATAAAATATTTTAATAAGTAGCATGTTTTTTGAAAATAATTTGCGAATATGTTGTAAAACATATCTTATGTTGATTGAAAAATATTGATATGTCTTCGTTTGTTGTGTTTGTATTTTATAAATGAATTGTTGATTAGCAAAAATATTGTATATATTTGCAGGTCAATTGAAATTTTTTTTATTATGAAACATTCGCTGATAGAGGAAATTGAACTGGGTTCAAAAAATGCTTTAATGAAGATCAATATTATCCGGCATTATATATTGAACGGTGAAAATACACTGGCCGAGATTAGTAAAGAGATGGATGTGAGTGTGCCTACTATTACCAAATTAGTCGGTGAATTAATAGAGGAAGGTTTTGTAATTGATTTTGGAAAACAGGAAACTAATGGGGGGAGAAGACCTAATATATATGGTGTAAACCCTGATTCGGGATACTTTGTTGGAGTAGATGTTAAAAAATTCCGGATCAATATTGCCTTGATAAACTTTAAGGGGGATATTATAGAATCAAAATACAATATCCCTTTCATGTATGATAATACACAGGTTAGTTTTGATGCGCTGTGTAAAACAATCAATGATTTTATCAGTGGTCTTGCGATTCCTAAATCCAAGATATTGAGTGTGGGCGTGAATATGTCCGGACGTGTGAATACAAATACCGGTCAGAGCTATAGTTTGTATTTTTTCAGTGAGACACCTCTGACTGAGATATTGCAGGAAAAACTGGGAATACATGTTACTATTGACAATGACTCCCGTTCAATGGCTTATGGTGAGTATATGAGTGGTGTGGTTGATAGTGAGAAAAATATTTTATTTGTAAATGTAAGCTGGGGGCTTGGTCTCGGTATTATCACCGACGGGAAGCTGTATTATGGTAAATCCGGTTTTTCCGGTGAATTCGGGCATGTTAATACTTTTGATAATGAAGTGATATGTCACTGTGGGAAAAAGGGTTGTCTGGAAACTGAAGCTTCCGGTTCTTATATATACAGGCGATTTATGGAAAAAATTGCAGAAGGTAATACTTCAATTCTGGATAAGAAAATAAAAAAAGGAGAAGTGATTATTCAGGAAGATATTCTCAACGCAGCTCTGAAAGATGATATGCTGGCTATCGAGTTGATTGAGGAAGTTGGCAATACTCTGGGTAAACATATTGCCGGTCTGATCAATCTTTTTAATCCGGAATTGGTTGTTATAGGAGGGGCTGTTGCCGCGGCCGGCGATTATTTATTGCTTCCGATAAAAAGCGCAATCAAAAAATACTCCCTCAATCTGGTTAGTAATGATACCCTCATTAAGCTCAGTAAGTTGGGAGATGAGGCTGGAGTGATTGGCGCCTGTATGTTGACACGTAGTAAGCTTCTTGGTTTGATATAATTATTTTCAACCCGCTTCACCCATTTGTTTTCTAAATATCTTTGCCGCTTTGCTGTAATCAATTTTACCGCACGGACCCGAAATGCACCCTCCTTCGCAGGCCATTACTTCAATGAAGTTGCCCGGAGCTTTTCCTTTGGCGTAGGCGCGCAGCAATGCTACGTTCTTTTTGTGCAGGTCTGAAACTTGTACGGGTTTTACAGCCAAATTGGGATACATTTGTTGTACGGCTGATATAACTCCGCCAGCGCGGGCAAAGCCTCTTCCGGCAAGGGGAGCTGTTGTTCCTGTACTTGCTGTGGTTTCGATATTGATGTCTAGTCCTGTGAGCAAACAGTCGATTTCCTCAAATGTCAGTGCATAGTCGATGTTGGGATTATCCATTACCTCTTTACGTTTGCTGACACACGGGCCGATAAATACAATTTTTGCATCCGGATAGGTTGATTTGACCAGTTCTACCGTATAATACATGGGTGAAGCAGTGTGTGAAACAAATGGTCTCATCTCCGGAATGTGCTTGTTGACAAGTTCAACATAGCTTGTACAACAAGAAGTAGTCATGAATTGCTGACCGCTTTCCAGTTTCTCCTGTAGTTCCTGTCCTTCTCTTTTGGTGGTTTCCATGGCGCCGTATGCCACTTCTATAGCTTCGGTGAAACCTGTTTTCCTGATTGCTTGGGCTATGTCGTGGATGGAATGGTCGAATTGTGACATGATGGAGGGAGCCATAATAGCCACAATTTGTTCTCCTCTTTTGATCGAAGAAAGTACGTCGAACAATTGTGATACCTCATAAATTGAACCGAACGGACACGCATTTACACATTTTCCGCAGTAGATGCATTTGTCCTCATCGATATGTTCAATCCCGTTTTCATCTTTTTGTATAGCCTTAACAGGGCAGGATTCTTCACATGGAACCGGAATGTAAACGATGGAGTGATAGGGACAGGCTTCCTTGCATATTCCACAATTGATACATTTTGTATGGTCGATGTGCGCTTGTCCGTTTTCAAGAAAAGAAACTGCGCCCTTGGGACAGTTCATGTAGCAGGGACGTCCCACGCAACCTTTACAAAGGTTGGTCACAACATAATTTGTCTTAACGCAGGCGGTGCAGGCTTCATCTACTACTGTCAGAATAGTTCTCTTGGTTTCTGTACGTTCCAGCGCGCCTTTTGCATAAGCTGAAAGTGGTGTGAGTTCGTCGTCTTCTTCGTTTATAGCATAACCCAGGATAGGGAGCATTTTATATTTCAAAATTGCTCTTTCTTTGTAAATACAGCATCTGCCACGTGCTTTGGCATTTTTGGGCTTCATGTCAACCGGCAGCCTGTCAATGTCGTCAATCAACCTGTTTTCTTTAAAAAGGGTGATTAATTTCGCCATCAGTTCCCGCCGGATAATCATCGTGTTGTTAACAAATGCCATAGTTTCTTGTTTTAATTTGGAGGGGCAAAATTACAACAATGTTTTTGATTAAAGAAATATTTCCGTAATTAATTTAGAAGAATAAATAGTTGAAAGAGTTATAGGAAAAGGGTAGATCGAGAAATGTTTAGGATTTAATGCGTTATGGATGTGTCCCGTAATTATATGCCATCATCCTGTTTTTTCGAAAAAATATTTATCTTTGTTCCATACTATATCATAAAAATACAATCAGATGGAAACATTACATTTTGCAGAGTTAATACATGTTCAGGCAAAGAAATACGGAGAGAAAATTGCATTGAATCATCGGGAAAATCTGACCGACGAATGGAGTCGGATTACCTGGACGTCATTCTCTGAGCAGGTAATGGCTATTTCTAAGGCTTTGTATGAGTTAGGTGTGAACGAAGGTGACAGAGTGGGGCAATTCTCGAATAATATGGCTGAAAATCTGATTGTGGATTATGGGCTTTTCTCAAACCGCGCTATAGTGGTGCCGATGTATGCTACTTCAACCGCACCTCAAATTGAATTTATTATTAATGATTCTGAAATTGCCATTCTGTTCGTGGGGGATCAGTTGCAGTATGACATTGCTTTTGAAGTTAAGGAGCGTAGCCGTTTTCTTAAGAAGATTATTGTATTCGACCGGAAAGTCTTGCTGAAAGATGATAGTTCAATGTATTTTGAAGATTTGCTCAGACAGGGTAAGGCTTCAAATCGCCATTTTGAAATACAGAGCAGGATGCAGGATGCTGTGGATACGGATTTGGCATGTATTCTTTACACTTCAGGTACAACCGGAAATCCCAAAGGTGTAATGATGCCGCATTCCTGTTTAAATGAAGCAGTGCGTGTGCATACCGTTCGTATACCGGAGATAACTGATCAGCAGACGTCTATTGCTTTCCTTCCCCTTTCACATGTCTTTGAGCGTATGTGGTGTTATCTCTGTGTTGCCAGAGGTGTCGAGATTTACATTAATCTACGTCCCATTGAAATTACGGAAGCTATAAAACAGGTGCGTCCTACCATGATGTGTGCGGTACCCCGTTTCTGGGAAAAGGTTTATGCCGCGGTGCAAGATAATATTTCGAAAATGACTCCGTTCAAACAAGGTATAGTAACCTGGGCTTTGGCAACAGGGAAGAAATATAATATCGATTATCTCCGGTTAGGTAAGGTTCCTCCTGCAACTTTGAAGCTAAAATACTTTATCGCCGATAAACTGATTTATTCGAAAGTAAAGAAAACTATCGGCATTGAGCAGTCAGTGTTATTTCCTGTGGCCGGAGCAAAATTATCCGACGATATCAATATCTTTCTGCGCAGTATGGGTATTCCGGTTGTATATGGTTACGGGCTGACAGAAACCACGGCTTCAGTGAGTTTTTTCGATCATACGGGCTACGAGTTCGGTACGGTTGGAAAGATTATCCCGGATCTGGAAGTGAAAATCGGTCCGGATAATGAGATTATGGTGAAAGGTAAGACTGTTTTTCCAGGATATTATAAAAATCCGGAAGCCAATGAGGCTGCTTTTACTGAAGATGGATTCTTTAAAACGGGAGATGCCGGCTACGTCAGAGGTGAGAGTATTATCCTGACCGACCGTATCAAGGATTTGTTTAAAACTTCTTATGGGAAATATATAGCTCCTCAGGAAATTGAAACCCGGTTGATCCTGGATAAATGTATAGAACAGGTGGCGGTTATAGGAGATGAAAAGCCTTACGTGACTGCAATTATTGCACCGTCTATCCCTGATTTGGAATTGTATGCCGAAAAAAATAACATCAAATACAATGATGTGGATGCGTTATTGTCGCATCCCGAAATATACAAATACATGGAGCAGCGTATTTTGCGTATGCAGGCTGGTATGGCTAATCACGAGTTGATTAAAAAGTTCGCGCTCATTACGAAGCCTTTCAGCATACAGGGAGGCGAACTGACCAATACTCTCAAGTTGAAAAGAGCAGTGATATTACAGCGTTATAAAGTACAGATTGATGAGATGTATGTTTAATAGCATGTATTTTTGATTTTTTTTTCAAAACAGATAGTATTTGTGTTGTGAAACATATTTTATTATCTTTGTGCCGAAAATGAAGGACTTACAGTCCGGATAAAAAATAATAACTTATGAAAAAAGAAACAATTGGCAACAATGCCGGTCTGGTATGGCAGGCATTGCAAAACGGCGAAATGGAAGTAAAGGCCGTGAAAAAGGCGACTAAACTTACTGAGAAAGATCTGAACCTGGCACTCGGTTGGTTGGCGCGCGAAGGAAAAGTGAACTTCAAAGAAGTTGAGAAGGAGCTGTTCGTTAGCCTGGCTTAACGAAAAGAAGAAATTGAAAAAGAGAGCGGAAAAACATATCTTTCCGCTCTCTTTTTGTTTAATATTGAATCAGTAGAGCAAAGTATCAGACTAGTCGATGATGATGATTCTGTTTGCTTTTGTGTATATTTCTTTTTCGATTGTTTTTATTCTGGCGCGATAGAAGTAGATGCCGGAAATAACTCTTTGTCCCCCGTTGGTTGTTAAATCCCATGTTATTCTATTTTGTCCAGAAACTGAAACGGAGCAAACATCTCTTCCTGATACATCAAAAATGTCAATTGTGCAATTCACAATTTCATTATCCGTGTTAATGACAAAGCATGTGTGTTCCTTTGCCGGGTTGGGGTGATTTGCCACGGTGATTTCTGATGACAGATTATCGGCGTCGGGCGTAATAACTGCCGAAGTATTGTCAATTCCACCGATAATAAATTCTTCAAAGTAACCTTGCGCTTCGTAGTCATTTGCGTTGTCATGAGCATAGAAGTTAATCCTGCCGTACCCGTATTCTTCATGAATATCTTTTGGCAGGATGAAAGAACAGGAGAAATCTCCGTTTACAACAGGGATAGCTTCAGAGTGCAAAACAACGGGACGGTCATTGTACACGAACGCTTTTTCATTTTGGAAATTGCTGTTTCTTAAAGTAGTGATAGTTTGTGTTTTGCCGTAAACGCTAATATACACCGTCCCGTTAAAACCAGTTACCTTGTTGGAGTTTTCATCTGCAATGTAGCCTTCAATCGTATTTGTTGTGTTTGCTTTTAAAGTATCGGTGCCTAAATTCCCGTTTTTGTTGATGCTGCTTGTGATAATTTGATAATTATCACCATAGTTTAGTTTTATGGCGGGGTCGCCCAAATAAATAAAGGATAATTTGTTGATCTCATGTCCAAGGTTGTTTTTTGCTTTTCTGATGGCATCACCGACCCGTATATGTTGCCCGTTTTCTTTGGCAAATAAATGCTGAATCAGGTCGTTGTTTAAGTTGAAATTCTGAGAGGCATAGCTGGGTCGTGTTGCTGAAAATACGCCAATACCACCTCCGTTAGGGTTCAGAAGTACGCTTTCTCCCGCGGAAACAAACCTTGAATCAAATTTAACGAAATCTGTGGTTGCTCCTATCCAGAGGGGTAAATGTTGGTTTTTCAGGGTGTTAATATCGTTATTTGTCAGGATTTGTTCATTTGCCAAAAAATCTCTACCACCATGACCTGTGTAATTTAGGAGAAGCAGTCCATTCTCTAAGGCAATAAGCAGACTGTCTTTGACTGATGGATACCTGCCCTCGATCTCAAGGCTGTCTTTTTTGAATGCATCCAGGTAGATTTTGTTGGTATGATACGATTTGTAATTATTGCTCATGTAAGATGCAAGGCTGTCGGCCATTGTCATGTGGGTATTATAGTCGCCATCATCTCCCACAAAATAAAGTTCGTTTTTCCATCTTCCTTTGTTGCTGTTGTTCATGTAG
>JARKQF010000299.1 GCA_029973975.1 Paludibacter sp. | reverse complement strand
CATTAAAAAAATTGTGCTACCTTTACAACTTTAAAAAAGTAACATAAAATGACAAGCAAATGGATATTTAAAACCCTGGAAAAAGAACAAACCGACATACAAAAAAACCTCTCAAACGATCTGAATATAAGCCCAATACTATCAAAGCTACTGGTACAAAGAGGCATTCGTACATTTGAAGAGGCACGCCGGTTTTTCCGTCCCGACTTCGCCAATCTGCACGACCCTTTTCTTATGGCAGACATGGAAAAAGCAGTAAACAGGCTCACTGAAGCTATTCAGGAAAATGAAAAAATACTGATCTACGGAGATTATGATGTAGATGGAACCACCTCCGTTTCTTTGGTTTATAAATTCCTGAAGAAGTTTTACAGTAATGTGGATTTTTATATCCCCGACAGGTATCTGGAAGGTTATGGGATTTCAATCCAGGGAATAGATTATGCCCTCAAAAACGATGTAAAACTTATCATTGCGCTCGATTGTGGCATCAAAGCCATAGAAAAAATCAAATATGCCAACGAGCATCATGTTGATTTTATCATCTGCGACCATCATACCCCTGATGCGGAATTACCTGAAGCAGTCGCAGTTCTTGACCCGAAAAGATCCGATTGCAATTACCCGTACAAACATCTTTCCGGTTGTGGGGTTGGCTTTAAGCTACTTCAGGCTTTCGCTCAAAAAAACAATATCCCATTTTCAGAATTAATCCCATTACTGGACCTGCTTGCGCTTAGTATTGCGTCCGACATTGTGCCAATTACGGGAGAAAACAGGATTCTGGCATATTACGGGCTAAAACAACTTAATACAAATCCAAGCATAGGAGTTAAAAGTATCCTGGATGTCTGCGGACTGTCGGAGAAAGAAATAACAATTTCCGATATTGTATTTAAAGTCGGTCCCCGAATTAATGCATCCGGAAGGATGAAACTTGCTTCTGAATCGGTAGAACTGATGGTTTCAAACGACTCAAACTTTGCTAAACAGAAAAGTGACACCATCAACGAATACAATAACGATCGCAAGGATCTGGATAAGAATATCACCGACGAAGCGATCCAACTGATTGCTTCGAATAACAATTACATCAAAAGAAAATCAATTGTAGTTTACAAACCTGATTGGCACAAAGGGGTTATCGGTATCGTAGCATCACGACTTTCTGAGGAGTTCTACAAGCCGTCCATTGTACTAACCAGTTCTAACGGCCTCGCCTCAGGCTCAGCCCGATCTGTTCCCGGTTTCGACATTTACAGCGCTATTGATGCCTGCAGAGATCTGCTTGAAAATTTTGGAGGACACCGTTATGCTGCGGGATTGTCAATGAGAGAAGAAAATGTTCTGGTTTTCACGGAACGTTTCGAACGTTACGTATCAGAAAATATAACAGAAGAACAAACTTCTCCTCAAATTGATATTGATGCCCTGATCGATTTCAAAGACATTACACCCAAATTTTTCAATGTCCTGAAACAATTCGGACCGTTTGGACCTGGCAACATGAAACCAGTATTTGCCACCAAAAAGGTAATGGATTACGGCTCAAGCCGTTTAGTAGGAAAAGAGCAGGAACACCTCAGACTGGAACTTGTGGATTCCAGTTCGGAAAACGTGATGAACGGTATCGCTTTCGGCATGTACGAATTTAACGATCACCTGAAATCAATGAAGCCTTTGGATATCTGTTATACGCTGGAAGAAAATAATTTCAACGGAAACACAACAATTCAATTGATGATCAAAGATATTAAAGTGTAAATACATTTACTATTTACAGATTTACTATTTATATCGACAACACCTGTAAAACCCCGATCAGATTTTCATTCACGGGTTTATCATCTTTGATTGCTTTTGAGAGCGGTACATGTACAATTTCATTGTTTACAATGCCTATCATGATGTTACGCAAACCATCCATCAGCGCATCAATTGCAGCAACTCCCATACGGCTCGCAATAATACGATCGTAAGCAGTCGGAGAGCCTCCCCGTTGGATGTGTCCGAGAATGGAGACACGCACATCGTATTCCGGATGCTCGTTACGCATTCGCTCTGCCAACCCGTTTGCTCCACCCGTTATATTACTTTCGGATACGATTACAATACTACTGTTTTTCGATTTTCTGAAACCATTGCTGATTAATTCCTCCAACTGGTCAACCTTAGTTTCTCTTTCAGGAATAATGGCAGCTTCCGCTCCTGATGCAAGCGCACTGTTCAGAGCCAGGAATCCGGCATCTCTACCCATCACTTCTATGAAAAACAATCTTTCGTGCGAACTTGCTGTATCACGGATCTTATCAACAGCATCGATAATGGTGTTTAAGGCAGTATCATAACCTATAGTGGAATCGGTTCCAAACAAATCATTATCAATGGTTCCCGGGAGCCCTACAACAGGAATGTTATATTCCTGAGAAAATATACGTGCTCCGGTAAAAGTACCATCCCCACCGATTACAACCAACGCATCAATTTCCTCCCTGATCAGGTTATCATAAGCAGTTTTGCGTCCCTCGGGAGTTTTAAACTCCATACATCTGGCCGACTTAAGAATCGTACCACCCTGCTGGATAATATTACTTACATTTTCAGTTTGAAATTCTTTAATTTCTCCTGTTATCAAACCTTTGTAACCTCTGTAGATTGCTTTCACCCTGATACCGTTAAAAATGGCAGCACGAGTTACCGCCCTGATCGCGGCATTCATTCCGGGAGCATCTCCTCCGGAAGTAAGCATCCCGATACATTTAATCCCTAATCCCATAAAAAACTATTTTTCCAATGTGCTTAATGTTTCAGCCACTTGTTCCATAAGCCACATGGGCGTGGATGTAGCTCCGCAGATACCAATTTTTTTCGTTAAATCGAGATTAAGCTCCAGCACTTCCGACGGTTCCGATACAATATAAGAGTTTGGATTAATACTTTTACAATGCTGAAACAACACCTTACCGTTGGAACTTTTTTTCCCGCTGACGAAAATCACAATATCGTTCTGCTGTGCAAAGGTAGTAATATTTGGGATTCTGTTCGATACCTGCCTGCAAATTGTATCAGAATATTCAAACTTTGATTCTTCCTGTTTCTGATTTGTAATATTTTGAATCAAATGATTAAATCCTTCCAGTGATTTGGTGGTCTGTGAGAACAAACGAATATTTTTTGAAAAATCAACTTTTGATAAATCGGACTCTTTCTCCACGACAATGGCATTACCTCCCGTTTGTCCGACCAGTCCGTTTACTTCAGCATGGCCATGCTGACCGTAGATCACAATTTGCGTATCATCATCTCTGGATGTATCAAAAGCTGTCTTTACCCTCGATTGCAACTTCAGCACAACCGGGCAGGAAGCATCTATCAGAGTAATGTTGTTGTTTCTTGCAATCTCATAGGTTGACGGAGGTTCTCCGTGCGCGCGTAGTAATACTTTTGCATCATGAAGCTGGGCAAACTGCTCATGATTAATTGTTATCATGCCCATTCTCTCGAGACGTTCCACTTCTTTTCCGTTGTGAACAATATCACCCAGGCAATACAATACCTCTCCTTTCGCCAATTCTTCTTCTGCCTTGGCAATGGCTTTAACCACACCAAAACAAAAACCGGATTTTTTATCTATTTCTATATTCACTTTTCTAACATTTTAAATTACCATATAAGTCATATAAGAAACATATAAGATTGATGTAATTATGTACAATTCACTCACATTTACAATGATTTGAAAAACAAAGCTTATATGTTCCTTATATGACTTATATGGTAATAAAGAGTTTTATCATTTTATTTTTTGATCAAATAATGACCTTAAAATTTCCTGTTGCTCCACAATACTTAGTTCCGAATTGTCAATTACAATGGCATCATCAGCTTTTTTCAACGGACTTTCTTTCCTGTTCTGGTCCCGGTCATCACGCTCCTTCACATTAGCAAGCACCTCCTCATACGATACCTTTTCTCCTTTCCCTCTCAATTCATCCATACGGCGTTTAGCCCTGATTTCTGCTGAAGCTGTCAAAAACACTTTCAATTCTGCTTCAGGGAATACAACAGTTCCGATATCACGTCCATCCATTACAATGCCTTTTTCAACACCCATTATTTGCTGCTGCCTAACCAGCTCTCTCCTGACGGCTCCGAGTGTACTCACACGACTGGCACCATTTGAGACTTCGAGTGTACGGATTTCTTTCTCTACATTCTCACCATTGAGATAAATTTCAGCCTTGCCCTGATCATTCAGTTTAAACTCAAGATGAACAGTACCGATATTACTTTCAATACAATCAACATCCATATTTTCAGCATCCATCCAGCCATTACGCATACAATACAAAGAAACGGCACGATACATGGCGCCGGTATCAACGTAGATATAACCCACTTCATGGGCCAATTGTTTAGCCATCGTACTTTTTCCGCAGGAAGAAAATCCATCAATGGCGACAATAATTTTTTTCATACGTTTAAATTTTATTTTTTAGTTGTCGTATGGAACTCTCGATGAAATAATTTACTCATCCACTTGAGCGGAATAATTAATTAAATTATTTCATGTTCGTTTCATAAATTTTCATTTATAGTCTGAAATCATTAAGGGAGGTGGTGATAGAGAACATATAGATCGTATTGCCAACCTGGAATTGACTTGTACCAAACCCAACATGGAAATGACTGATTTTAATTCCTCCTCCAAAAGAGAAACCTGTCATACTTTTAAAACCATCCATTTTCAGTTCCTGATGACGACGATGGTTATATGAAGCCGCGAGATAGAGGTTTTTGCCGGGTAAAAACTCAACACCAATTATGGCATGCCTGAAAATATTATCAATAACCGGAATTTCACTAGTCACATCCACTCTGTCATATTCTAGCTGCGAGTTTTTATTGTTGATATATCTTAAATCCCAGTCATGCAAATTGTGAAAGGTGAAAGAAAATCTGAAAGGAGCATGTTCCAGTTTATGAGACACGCCCAATTGAATATCAAAAGGTAATGGTTCTATATGCTGTCCGTTCTCGTCAGAATAATATCCCTTGAATTGCGTTCCCATGTTGCGTAAAACCAAACCCGCATAAAACAACTGACCGGGATGTTGATAACTCAATCCCATATCTACAGCAGCACCATAAGACATATAGCTACCATTTGTCAGACTGACGACAGAATATACCGGTTTAAGCGCTGCGCCCGCATACAATCCTTCAGCAATCATTCTGCTGTATATCAAACTCATTGAGATGTCTTTAGCCGTAAAGTCCCCGATTATCTCATTGTATTCTGTTGTTTCTTTGAATGTTCCGTAATCTACATACTGAACACCCAGAGCAAATTGGTTCTTACCGACTGATTTTCCATAAATTGCCGTACCAAACTGAATATCTGCAAGATAATTTGCCATATTCAGCCCAATTGTATTATCCGATTTGTTTGTTAACAAAGCCGGATTTAACAATGCGAAATTGATATCATAATCGGCAACAGAAACATTTTTTCCCCCTAAAGCAGCCATCCTGGATGAAACCGGCAAATCGAGAAACTGAAAAACACCATTGCCTGCCAAAACAGAAACATCACCGGCAAACCAGGCCAACAACAATAATAAAGCAACTTTTATTTTCATCCAACAATTTTTATTTCATACGATTATCTATGGAACTCTTGATGAACTTTAGTCATACATCGGGTGTAATGCATTGATTAATTTAGTTCATGTTCGTTTCAAAACAATAGAAAAGTCACAAAAAACTCCCAAAGATACATTATTTTAAAAACTATCTCACCAATAAAATGAGAAACCAAACGATATATTAACGTATTTTCAGAGAAAAATTTTATGTAAAATCAAAAAAAAACAAGAAAACCAGTAATTTAGGATTGTTTTAACAATAAAAATAATTTTTTTCGTTCTATAATCAGAGAATTGAAAAAAATATTGTACATTTGCCGAACTGAAAAACAATCAAAAAATTGCATTGATATGGACGTTAAAAAATCATCCAAAGCATCACTAGAAGATAAGAAATCCATTTTTATACTGATGGGATTTATTGTGGCCTTGTCGTTGATTTACATTGGTTTTGAATGGACACAACATGAGGTAACCATTTACGAGGATATATCTTTAGAGATTGCAGCGGAAGAAGAAATCGAAATCATCCAGACAGCTGAGGTTTTACCTCCTCCGCCGCCACCGGAAGTTCCTGAGGTTATCGAAGTCTTAAATGTTGTGGAAGACGATGTGGAAACAGCAGAAATTGTTATCGATACAGAAGATGATAAAGATAAACAAGTCGTTATTCAAGCTCCGGTTCAGGCTGCTGCCGTTCAGGAAGAAGAAACCGAAGTAATCTTCATGGTCGTTGAGTCTATGCCTTCATTTCCCGGAGGAGATGCTGCGTTATTCAAATTCCTGAGCGACAATATCAAATATCCGGTTATTGCACAGGAAAGCGGTATCCAGGGACGTGTTATCTGTCAGTTTGTGGTAAACCGCGACGGTTCAATCGTTGACATTGAGGTAGTACGTAGCGTTGACAGAAGTCTTGATGCAGAAGCTGTACGTGTAATTCAAAGTATGCCTAAGTGGACACCTGGTAAGCAGCGTGGTAAAACAGTTCGTGTAAAATATACGCTGCCGGTTAACTTCCGCTTACAGTAAGGATTAATTTCCGGTTGCACCAACGGTCTGCCGGTTGAATAATAACTAATTTAAGAACCGTTTGGTGCGTACCAAGCAGTTTTTTTAAATACGAAAGTCGCTGATGAAAACAGAAATATATCAGGAAAAAGCAGTTCTGGTCGGATTAATTACTCCGGAACAGGATGCTGCAAAAGCAAAAGAATACCTCGACGAGCTTGCTTTCCTCGCTGATACTGCTGGTGCAACTCCTGAAAAATATTTTTTTCAGAAAATTGATTATCCAAACCCTAAAACATTTGTAGGACCAGGGAAACTGGATGAAATCAAAGCTTATATAACTGCTAATGATATTGGACTTGTCATTTTCGACGATGAACTTTCACCCAAGCAACTCAGAAACATCGAAAGAGAGCTGAATGTGTTGATTCTGGACCGTACCAATCTGATTCTGGATATTTTTGCCAAACGGGCACAAACAGCCAATGCCAAAACACAGGTCGAACTGGCTCAGCTTCAGTATATGTTGCCACGACTTACCCGCTTGTGGACTCACCTTGAAAGACAACGTGGAGGTATTGGCATGCGAGGTCCCGGTGAAACCCAGATTGAAACCGACCGACGGATCATCCTGAATAAAATTTCTTTGTTGAAAAAGAATCTGAAGGATATCGACAAACAAATGTCGACACAACGTAAAAACAGAGGAAAAATGGTACGCGTAGCTTTGGTTGGGTATACTAATGTCGGAAAATCAACCATTATGAACATGCTCAGCAAGTCGGATGTATTTGCTGAAAACAAGCTCTTCGCAACACTCGATACTACTGTTAGAAAAGTCATAGTAGAGAATCTGCCTTTCTTACTGACCGACACGGTGGGGTTCATCCGCAAATTGCCGCACCACCTGATCGAATCCTTCAAATCTACGCTGGATGAAGTCAGAGAGGCTGATCTGTTGCTACATGTGGTAGACATTTCTCATCCCAACTTTGAAGAACAACTTGAAATTGTCAACCAAACCCTGAAAGAAATTGATCCCAAAGAAAAACCTGTTATCCTGGTTTTCAACAAAATGGATGCTTTCTCCTATATTCCTAAAGATGAAGATGATTTATTGCCTATTCAAAGGGAAAACATCAGTTTGGAAGAGCTGAAAGCAACCTGGATTTCTAAATTACACGACAACTGCATTTTCATCTCTGCAAAGGAAAAAATCAACATCGAAAACATGAAAGCTTTACTGTATGAAAAAGTAAAAACAATTCACGTTGAAAGATATCCGTATAATGATTTTTTGTTTCAAAAATTCGACGAATAAATATTTTTCAAAAAACAGCTATTTAACCCTTAAACAAACTAATTATAATGACCCGCTACCGTCAACTTACCGAAAAAGAAATTGCTGCACTGACCGTTTACGGATGTACCGCTGAGAACTGGAAAACTGTTACTGTAACTGAAGATTTCACACCGGATTATATTGCCAATGTTCATTTTTCCGGAGAAATAAAACTGGGGTCTTTTAATAAGACATTTGATCTTGCCGGAGGACTAAAGAAGCATACCGGTATCTACAATTGTTGTTTGCACAACTGCACCATCGGAGACAACGTTTATATTGACAAGATTCACAATTATATTGCCAATTACACCATCGGGAATGACACCTTCATCGACAATATCAATTTACTGATTGTCGATGGAACAAGCTCATTCGGCAACGGCGTCAGAGTCCCTGTGATGAATGAAGGCGGAGGACGGGAAATTCCAATCTTCGACCATCTATCTGCTCCGTTGGCCTATATACAAGCCTTGTACCGGCATCGAAAAGAGGTGATTCAGAATATTCAGAAGATGATAGATGAATATGCCAAATTACAACAATCAGATAAAGGCTTTATTGGGAATAACGTACGCATGGTCAATTGCGGTACCATTAAAAATGTACGAATCGGACATTGTGCTGTCATTGAAGGAGCATCTATCCTCGAAAACGGTACCATCAACAGCAATGAAGAAGCGCCAGTTATCATTGGATCCGGAGTGAAATGTAAAGACTTCATTCTGAGTTCCGGAGTTGAAGTGACTGACTCTACACTGATATCACGTTGCTTTATCGGACAGGGCTGCATACTCGCCAAACATTATTCCGCATTAGATTCGCTGTTCTTTTCGAATTGTCAGGGTATGCACGGGGAAGCAACAGCTATCTTTGCCGGGCCTTATACAGTCACTCACCATAAATCGACACTGCTGATTGCCGGGATGTTCTCTTTCCTGAACGCCGGAAGTGGTTCTAACCAAAGTAACCACATGTACAAACTCGGTCCGATTCATCAGGGTATTTGCGAACGTGGATCAAAAACCACCAGCGACTCCTATTTACTATGGCCTGCAAAAATTGGTGCATTTACACTGGTTATGGGACGTCATTATAAACATTCAGACACCTCTGATTTACCTTTTTCATACCTGATAGAAAACGCGACCGACAGCTACCTTGTCCCCGGGGTTAATCTGCGAAGCGTAGGTACTATCCGTGATGCACAAAAATGGCCTAAGCGTGATAACCGTAAAGACAGTCATAAACTCGATCCTATCAATTTTAATTTATTGAGTCCCTATACCATTCAGAAAATGATGAAAGGGATGGAAGTGTTGAAAAAACTGCAACAAATATCAGGCGAAACAACCGATGTATATGTGTATCAAAATTGCAACATTAAAAATTCTTCTCTCAGAAACGGACTTGAATACTACCAAATAGCCATTACTAAGTTCCTTGGTAACTCACTGATAAGCAGGCTGGGTGAAAAAACATACAATAGCATTGAGGAGGTAAGAGAGAGACTCAAACCGGATACACCCAAAGGGCATGGGGAATGGATTGATCTGTCCGGACTAATCGCTCCAAAAAGTAAAATTGACGAATTGCTTCATGCAGTTGAACAGAACAAATATAGTCTGGAGAAAATCCAGTCAGAGTTTGAACGTATGCATGCTCAGTATTACAGCTACGAATGGACTTGGGCAAAAGACAAACTGGAACAGTATTGGGATAAATCGATTGATGAAGTTACTTACGGCGATATTGTTGAGATGATAGAACACTGGAAATCATCGGTAGTTAAACTGGATCAACTGATTTATATTGATGCAAAAAAAGAATTTGATTTGAACTCTAAGACAGGTTTCGGTGTTGATGGAGATGAGAACCAGAAACATCAGGACTTTGAATCCGTTCGGGGATGTTTCGAGAGCAACCCTTTCGTGTTGGAAGTTTTGAATCACATTAAAATCAAGACTGAACTTGGAAATCAAATGATTGAACGTTTAAATAAAGTGAGATAGTGAATAGCGAAGAACGAATAGCTAATAACGAAATTGGGTTTGTTTAAATGTATAAAAGTCTAAAAATTCAAACTTAATGTTTTTAATTTGGTTTAAATGCTTAATAGTAAATAGCTAAATCGTAAATGAATATTAGCTTATATGGTTTATATGGTTTAAAAATTTACTTTTGTGTGTCTTTTGTGGCTAAAATATAAAAAGATATGAACAATTTCAATTTTTACAGTCCGACTTATTTCGTATTCGGAAAAGGTCGTGAAAATGAATCAGGTAAATTGGTAAAACAATTTAAAGGTTCTAAAGTGTTAATCCACTATGGAAGTGGTTCTGTTGTGAAAAGCGGATTACTTGACCGGGTAAAAAATTCGCTGAAAGAGGTGGGTGTTTATTTTACCGAGTTGGGAGGAGTTGTGCCCAATCCTCGCAGTGGACTTGTTTATCAGGGTATTGACATCTGTAAAAAAGAAAACATTGACTTTATTTTAGCTGTAGGAGGTGGAAGTGCCATTGACTCGGCTAAAGCCATCGCCATCGGAGCGCTTTACGATGGTGACTTCTGGGATTTCTACTCCGGGAAACGCATAGAAAGAGCATTGCCGGTTGCCACCATTCTTACGCTGACTGCCGCCGGAAGTGAAGGTTCAACAGGCTCGGTTATCACACACGAAAACGGCATGCTCAAACGTTCAGCCAACAGCGATTTAATCCGGCCGGTATTTTCAATTCTGAATCCGGAACTTACCTGTACATTACCACCTTACCAAACAGCTGCCGGTGCCGCCGATATGATTGCCCATGTAATGGAACGTTACTTTACGAACACAAAAGAGGTGGAAATAACCGATCGGGTGGGCGAAGCCATCATCAAAACGATTATTAAAGAAACGCCTAAAGCATTGAAAAACCCGAACGACTATGAAGCACGCGCCAACCTGATGTGGGCCGGAATGCTGGCTCATAACGACATCTGCGGGGTAGGCCGGGAACAAGATTGGGCTACACACATGTTGGAGCATGAACTCTCCGGACTATATGACGTAACCCATGGCGCAGGATTAGCAGTAATGTTTCCTGCATGGATGAAATATGTGATGCATCACGATGTGGCACGCTTTGCTCAGTTTGCCGTAAGAATATGGGACTGCGAGATGGATTTTCAACATCCTGAAAACACTGCATTACAAGGCATTGCGCGTTACGAACAGTTTATGAAATCGATTGGTATGCCTGTACGCTTTACTGAACTGGGAGCCAGAGCAGAGGATATTCCGGTGTTGGTAAAAACACTGGGACTCGGGAAACGGACCTTGGGCAGTTTTGTTAAATTAACAGAGGAAGATGTAAGGAAAATCTATGAACTGGCTGTTTAATTATGAAACAAATAACTGCAACTAAAGACCGGAGATTGGCGACTTCTTAGCGGACAGCAATAACTAAAAACATAAAATTCTGACATGACGATAAAACCCCTTCATTTTCTTAAAAAAAGAGTTGAAGCTGACATCACATTACCTGCATCGAAAAGCATCAGCAACAGGGCTTTGATTATAAATGCATTGGCATATAGTCCCTACGAAATAGAAAATCTCTCGGACTGCGACGACACCAATGTAATGATTAAGGCATTGGACTCGAACGACACAACTTTCGACATTGGGGCAGCCGGCACCGCGATGCGCTTTCTGACTGCTTTTCTGTCGAAAACAGTTGGGGAATGGGTGCTTACCGGCAGCAAAAGGATGAAGGAAAGACCTGTCAAATTATTGGTTGATGCCCTGAACAGTCTCGGCGCCAGAATCAAATACCTCGAAAATGAAGGTTATCCTCCTTTACAAATTTATGGTAGTGCCCTTCCCGGTGGTGAAATCAGGTTAAATGGAAGTGTAAGCAGTCAGTATATTTCAGCATTGATGATGATAGCTCCTTATATGCAAAAAGGACTGAAAATCATCCTCGAAGGAAATGTGATTTCGATCCCCTACATCCTCATGACCCTGAATATGATGCGTGACTTTGGTGTGAAAGCTAATTTTGAAAACAATATCATCGAAATTAAACCACAGTCTTATAAACCCGTGAAATACAAAGTTGAGTCGGATTGGTCGGCTGCTTCTTACTGGTACGAAATACTGGCAATTACAGGAGAAGGTCGTTTCTTCCTGAGAGGACTCCATCAGCATAGTTATCAGGGTGACAGCAAATTAGCCGAACTATTTGAACAACTCGGAGTACATACAGATTATCAGTCTGAAGGTATTGAAATTACCACAAACAACCATACTTGTTCCCGTTTTGAGTATGATTTTGTCAATCAACCTGATTTAGCACAGACTTTTGCTGTTACCTGCTGTTTGAAAAACATTCCTTTTCATTTCAAAGGTGTTCAAAGCCTGAAAATAAAGGAAACCAACCGTGTGGCAGCTCTCATTACGGAACTGAATAAACTTGGCTATGTGCTGCATGAACCTGCGGAAGGAGAATTAGCATGGGAGGGACAGACGTTGCCGGTCAATACATCTGAAACACCATCGATAAAAACCTATGATGACCATCGCATGGCAATGGCTTTTGCTCCGGCAGCTTTCATCCGGTCAATCGTGATTGAGAATCCTGAGGTTGTAAGCAAATCCTATCCGGGTTTTTGGGATGATATTGAGAAAATCCGGTGATATTATACAAAAACAAACCTATAGCTGGATTTAAAAGGTGCAAACTCACTTCTTAGAAGCTTAAACAGTGTATCCTTTAAATTCAGCTATAGGTTTGTTACGATGCAGTTATATTGTTATTCCACAACAGTAACCCAATTGTATAAATCCGGTTCATCACCGCATTGAATTGCCTGCAGTTTGTGGTACAACTTATCACAAACAGGACCGGGTTTTCCATCCTTGGAGAAAACATAGCTGACTTTTGTGTCGTAATCGTCGATTCGCTCTATCGGACTGATAACAGCTGCAGTTCCACAAGCACCTGCTTCCTCGAAAGTAGCCAGCTCTTCTACAGGAACTGAACGTTGTTCAACCTTCATGCCCAATTCTTCCGCCAAGGTCATTAAACTTTTGTTCGTGATAGAAGGCAAAATTGAATTCGATCGGGGCGTAACATAAGTATTATTTTTAACTCCAAAGAAATTAGCTGCACCACATTCATCGATGTATTTCTTTTCTTTTGCATCCAGGTAAAAGATATTCGAATAGCCGAGAGCATGTGCATGTTCGCCGGCAACCAAACTGGCTGCATAGTTTCCGCCAACCTTGTATTTACCCGTTCCCAGCGGAGCTGAACGATCGTACTGACGCATAATGACAAAAGGTGTCGTGGCAAATCCACCCTTAAAATAAGGACCGACAGGTGCTACAAACACAATAAAAAGATATTCTTTGGCCGCACGCACACCCAGTTGCGGACTGATGCCAAACAAGAATGGGCGAATATATAAAGAGGCGCCGGAACCGTATGGCGGAACAAAACGTTCGTTTAGTTTTACGGCCTTAATCACAGCTTCACGAAATATTTCGCTGGTAATAGGCTCCATCAAAATGCCTTTGCAAGAATGTTGCATGCGTTTTGCATTTTCATCTATTCTGAAAATCCGGATTTTTCCATCTTTACCTCTGAAAGCTTTCAATCCTTCGAAAACTTCCTGTCCGTAATGAATACACGTTGCAGCCATGTGCAATTGCATATATTCGTCTTCATGAACCTCCAACTCTCCCCATTTTCCTTCAGAGAAAGTACAACGTACATTAAAATCCGTTTTCATGTAACCAAAACCCAGGTTACTCCAATCGATCTGTTCCATAATTATTTAATTAACTCAATTAACACACAAAAGTACTGATAATTCGCCACTTTATCACCCTGTTAATTTATTTTTTTAATACAAAAACACTTTCATTTCCCATATTCAACAACAAATCCAATACACTCAGATTGGGATGAAAGCCAAACTTCTGCGCAAAAACCTGATAATATGTTTTATGCTGCTTAAAAACTGCTTCTTTTTTGGGATGTATTGCAGGCCTTAAGTCAAATACATCATTTGGCAAATCCTTTGAATAAGTAGCGGTTAATCTGACCACAGGTTGTATATCGATCAACCCTAATATTTTTTGTTGAATTTCCATATTAAAGTCCCACAGGAAATTCCATTTTCTTTCATAAAAACCAATCAAATCATCCACATAATACTCAAAAAACGGACTGGAATTATATGACGATGCTATGGATTTCCAATGTTGTGCCTGCCAGTTACCATGATATGAAATTCTCACATCCCGGATGTGTGTTTTCCCGTTTTCAAACTTCTCAACGGGTATGGTGAGGTCCATCAAACCATTGGCTGTAGAAATCACACAACGGTTTCTGTAACTCTGCTTTATATAGAACTCATGTTGTTCCAGCAACACTTCTTCTGCATTGGCAAGTACCTCGTAATACTCAACCGGAGCGAGATAGGCTGTACTCAAACAATACCGGCCGGAGATATTTGTGTCCGGGACAGCGTTAACGGCGAGCATCCTTAAAGAAACGGTTAAACCTTATTTTACCATTGAACCAGCCCTTATCCTTGTCAAGCGACAGCCATACAGCTACCGGTCGTCCTACAATGTGATCCTCCGGTACAAAACCCCAGTAACGGGAGTCTGCAGAGTTGTGGCGGTTATCGCCCATCATCCAGTAGTAATCCATTTTAAAAGTATAATAAGCCGTTTCTTCTCCATTGATAAAGAACCTGCCGTCTTTCACTTCCAAGGTGTTCTTTTCATACACCCGGATGATACGTTCATAAATCGGGAAATTATACGCATTCAACCGGAGTGTAGCTCCCTTTTTCGGGATGTAAACAGGTCCCATATTGTCGCGGTTCCAGTTCTTTTTTCCGCCAAGAGGAAAAACATCTCCTCCCAGTTCATAGGGTTCAATCGCGATTTTCACAACACCCGGATAGCGTTTCATTTTTTCGAGCATTTCAGCAGTCAACGGGAAATGATAGATTGGCATGGCCGGATCCATCCCTAAAAACGATATCAAATGGTAATCATACTGGGCATTCAACATCAGCCGGTCTTCTTTGCTGATACCCAGTTTAGTCTGCATATCTGCAGAAAGATAACGTCCGTCGGTTTGCACATAATAATTATACTGAATGCCTGGATGAGCTTCCTGTGGCTCATTGTTAACAAAAATCTGATTATCCCTAATTTCAAACCAGTCACCAGGAATACCCACGCATCTTTTTACATAATTCTCACGGCGGTCGACCGGACGATAGACAATTTCGCCATATTCCTGTTTCTTTGACCTTACGATTGTCCTTCCTGCCGCCATCACAGCATCCACATCAGGCTCTATTCCGGGCTGTTGCATTTTCAGGCTGTTATATCCTTCATAATAACAACTGATGTAATAGTCAGGGTTTTGCTTGTTTACTGGAACTGTATCGCCTGTCGGAAAATTGAATACCACAATATCGTCCCTTTCAATACGATCGAAACCTTTCAGTCGTTTATAATCCCACTGCGGTTTTTCCAGAAATGATTTAGTATTGATAACAGGAAAGGTATGCTGGACAAGCGGGAACGAGAGGGGCGTATTAGGTACGCGGGGACCGTAACTCGCTTTGCTTACAAACAGAAAATCGCCTACCAGTAAACTTTTCTCCAAAGAAGAAGTTGGAATCTGGTAATTCTGAAATAAATATGTATTGATAAAATACACTGCGATCAAAGCAAAAACGATAGCATCGACCCATCCCATTACTGCCAGAAAAGTTTTGTTTTTCGACTTCTTCCACCATGTCCAGGGTATCAGTTTGGTGATAAAAGCATCAAAAACCACCGGCAGCAACAATAACCACCAGAAATTACCTACCCAAACGATAAAAAGAATATAAATTACACACCAAATAATAGCCTTAATCCATTGTTTAAGAGGCTGAGAAAAACGGGTGTTTTGTTGCTCTTGAGTCATGATGTTTATGTTTTTTTCTATTTTAGTAACAGAACTGTCTCAATGTATTTTAAGCAAGAAACAGTCAAGGTGTTTCAGAAGCGTTCAAATTTCAATAAATCCTGCATGGTATAAAACCCTTTTTTCCCGGCAGTAAATTCAGCTGCAATTACAGCGCCCAAAGCAAATCCTTCACGGCTTTTCGCGTCGTGGGTAATGGTAATCGAATCCACATCCGAATCATACACGATGGTATGAATACCCGGGACCTGACCTTTCCTGATTGATTTAATGGCCATCGATTCAGGTGTTGACTCCACCTCTTTCGACCAACTTGTTTTACGCTCGAGATTTTCCAGAATTCCTTCAGCCAGTGTGATTGCCGTACCACTCGGGGCATCCAGCTTTTGCGTATGATGTACTTCGGTCATCTCCACATTATAAGCCGGAAATTTATTCATCAATTTAGCCAGATATTTATTTACAGCCATGAAGATGTTTACACCAATGCTGAAGTTAGAACTCCAGAAAAGGGTATATCCTTTGGCTGCTATTTCCTGTTTAACCTCAGGCAGATGTTCCGTCCAGCCTGTTGTGCCACAAACAACGGGCACACCGGCAGCAAAAGCACTGTGAATATTCCTCAGGGCTACATGCGGCACAGTAAACTCGATGGCTACATCTGCACTTTTAAAGCTTTCCGACTGAAAATCAGATATATTATCAACATCTATGATAGAAACGATTTCATGTCCGCGTTCTTTGGCTATACGTTCGATGATTTTCCCCATCTTTCCATAACCAATCAATGCAATCTTCATAATATATAAATAATTTTTTAATTCACTTTGAAATTTTAAACTCTTGAACCACAAAAGGCACAAAAGAAACACTAAGGAAACACAAAAGTAAATTTTTAAACCATATAAGCCATATAAGTTACATATAAGCATTCAGACCTTAGCTTTAGATCACTAATACTGATTTGTTCCCAATAAAACGAGGGTACACGCCTCTTCGTATGCAATCCCGTTCTTTTTAAGTATTATTTCAAATTCCGGATTTTCAGTTCCCGGATTAAAAATCACCCGGTTAGGTTTCAATGAAACAACATAATCATAATAACCCGGCTGATTTTTCGGACCTATATACAAAGTCACCGTATCCAGATGCTGATATTGTTTTCTTTCCGTATCAATGGTTTGGCCAAAAATCACATCCGGACGGAGGCCGAGCAATTCAATTTCATGACCATGGGCTAAAAGCCTTTCTGCAGCTTTATAAGCATATCGCTCCGGGTTGCTGCTTGCGCCGATAATCAATGTTCGTTTCATATTTAATTTTTTTTCAGTAGAAAACTCACCAAATTGCATCACTTATCCCATCAGATAAAAATCCAACACTTCAAAAATTTCTTCCTTTGAAGCCGTCTGATTAATCTGAATTTCACCTATATCCGACAAAAGAGTAAAGTTGATTTCCTTCGATTCGTTTTTCTTGTCGTGTGTCATCAATTCGTAAAGCGCCTCGTAATCATGACAATCGAAATCAAACAGACCATAAAATGCTTTAGTCATGTATTTCAATTTCAACAGCTCTTCCTTCGGAAAACCAAGTTTTACGTGCGATAGGTACAGTTCGCATAAAAGTCCCCACATCACAGCATAGCCATGCAACACAGGACGTTTCACCCGATAGGAGAAAGTCTCGAAAGCATGTGCAAAAGTATGTCCGAGATTCAATGCCTTACGTATATTTTGTTCTTTCGGATCTATTTCAACTACCTTTTCTTTGATACGAATACTGCGATCTACCAGAGTATGTAAAAGTTCAAAATCAACCTCATCCAGATTAAATTTTAACACTTCCTGCCACTCCTCGCGGGTATCAATCAAGGCATGTTTTACCATTTCAGCAAACCCCGACCGAAGATTCTGCACATCCAGTGTTTTAAAGAAATCAATATAAATCAATACCTGACGCGCTGGATTAAACACCCCGATTTCATTTTTCAGTCCCATAAAATTAATCCCGGTCTTACCTCCGGTAGCAGCATCTACAGCTCCCAATAAAGTTGTTGAGATATTGATATATTCAATTCCCCTTTTGAAAGTCGAAGCGACAAATCCGCCAATATCGGTAATCATACCTCCGCCCAAGTTAATTATCAACGACTTGCGGGTAGCGCCATTTTCACTTAGATACTTCCAGACAAGAACAGCTGAATCAATATTCTTATTTTCATCTCCTGCCGGAATATTAATGAGGTGTGCATCCTTTAAACAAGCAATATCTTTAACAAGCGGAAAGCAATAATGAAGCGAATTATCATCGGTTAATATAAAAATATCCTCAGGCTCATGCTTACCAACTACTTCGGTTACGGCTTTCCGGATATCTGTACATATAATAGTCTGTTGCTGCATCATGCTTTATTATTTGAGCAACAAAGATACAGATTTTTCTGTTAAATATAACAGGTTTACCAATTTCAAAAACACAGTCAGCACATCAGGCACACTATTGTTTAATTAAAAACATCACACAAAATATTAAATTAGTTAAAATAATTTCATACATGAAAATATGTTCATATATTTGCACGAGTTTTAATAACAGCAATATGATAGATTTGACTCAAATGGAACAAGCAGCTTACACATTAAAAGCCATTTCGAACGGGACTCGTTTGTGTGTAATTTCTCTTTTAGCAGAAAAAGAGGAGTTGAATGTTTCGGAGATTGGCGAGAAACTGCAATGCGAACAATCTTTGTTGTCACATCACCTGACCGATATGCGGGCCAAAGGTATTTTGAATTGTCGCCGGGAGGGTAAAAACTGTTTTTATTCACTGAAGAATAAACAGATCACGAAGATTCTCGACTGCATCAAGTCGTGTGCGTGTGTTTAGCCCAACACACTTAAAGCATTGAATTTGACACATTTAAATTACAAAACATGAAAGAATTTATTAAAAAACATATTTTAAAGATAGTTGGAATTATTACCGGCATGACCGGAGGCTATTTATATTATTACTTTATCGGATGTCAAAGCGGCACCTGTCCGATTACTTCCAATCCGTACATCAGCATATTGTATGGAGGGGTGTTGGGATATTTATTTTTTGATTTATTTAAGAGAAAGAAAACGGATATAAACAATTCAGAAAAACAGGAAGATGTATAGCACATTTTATGTATCGAAATCGCAATGCATGAGTTGCAACAACGAAGTTTTGAAACAACTGGGCACGTTACAAGGGGTATTTGGCGCTGAAATGGACCGGATAGACGGAAAGATTGTGATACATCATACTGATGAAATTTCCAGAGCAACGATTGGGAAAAAGTTAGATGAACTTGGCTGGAAAGAAACAGAAACGAACATAGAAGAAGATGAACCATCCGTATGGGGATGTGCTTTATAAACAATCTGTCCTTGTTGTTGTTAGAAACTAAAGATCATTAGATAAACACAAAACAAATAAAATGAAAACAATATGAAGAAAATCCTGGGAGCATCGTTGATGCTGATTTTAATTGCTTTTACAGCATGTGGTAACCAATCCGGTAGTAAAGCTGATGTAAAAGAAACAAAAACAAATAATACTAAAACAAACGAAACAAAAAAAATGGGAACAATTCATTTAACCAAGGCTGAATTTTTGCAAAAGGTGGCCAACTATGAGACAAATCCGACCGAATGGAAGTATTTAGGCGACAAACCTTGTATTATTGACTTTTATGCCGACTGGTGTGGACCCTGTAAAGCAATCGCTCCAGTATTGGAAGAATTAGCAAAAGAATACGACGGTCAGATTTATATTTATAAAGTAGATACTGAACAAGAGCAGGAATTGGCTGCCGCATTCGGCATACGCAGCATTCCCTCACTTCTATTCTGTCCGATGAATGAACAGCCACAAATGGCACAGGGTGCACTTCCGAAGGAAACATTCAAAAAGGCTATTGATGAAGTGTTGCTGAAGAAAAGCAATT
>JARKQF010000292.1 GCA_029973975.1 Paludibacter sp. | reverse complement strand
CCAGTAATTTCCAAAGTCATCTTCACAAATGGTACGAACAAAATTATCCGGAAGGCTGTGAGAACTTCCTGGATTATGCTTATAACTAACCAGATTACCTTTAAAGTCAATTTTATGTAAACCATCATAACGGGTACAAATCCAAACATTCATTTTGCTATCCTCATAAAGATAAACCACATCACGAATATCCCATTTTTTGACCACTTTCTTGTTCCTGTCAAAAGTGAAAACTCCATCATTATTGGTGGCAACATAAAGCAATCGCTCATTTGTTTCAAGAATAGATGTGACCCTGGATGATTTATCTGGTAAGGTCAGATGTAGTATTCCTGTGTTGTTAGCTTGCGAGCTAAAAGAAAAAACAGAATCCCCTGAACTAAACCAAAGTCTTTCTTTTCCGTAATACAGGCTGGAAATGCCCTGACGTCTGATTACTGTTGTTTTTTCGGTTTTCAGGTCAAAATTAACCAATCCGGTTGCACATTGAAGAAAAAGGTGTCCTTGCTTGTCTCCACAAATACTGCGAATATTATTTGCAAAATGCGCTGTTGAGTCATTCAGCAATTGTTTGAATACGGTAATTTCGTTGCCATCGTACCTGTTTAATCCGTCCCGTGTACCTATCCAGACCATTCCGTGTTCGTCCTGATACATCGAATGAATTGTGTAATGAGAAAGCCCGTTTCTCATGTTTAAATGTTCAAAATACACAGCACTAACCTGACTGAGGTAGCAAAAAGTGAGTAATAAAGTAAGTATGGGTGATTTGATTTTCATTTTGGAAATTTAGCGGTTGACAGATGTGTGGATTTTTTGTTTGCAAGTATAATAATTAAATGTAAAAATAATATCTTTTCAAATTGAATAAGGTGTTGTTTGTATGAATTTATTATATAGTTGAATTTTATTTGCATACCTCGTTTGATAATAATGCTAAATTTGCCAGCGAAAGTGTTATGAAAACATTTAAATTTAATAAAACATATTGGAAATGAAGAAAAATTTCTTGCTAATAGTGTTGGTGGTAACAGCACTATCTCTTTCAGCTCAGGAGCAATGGGAAAATCTTTTTAACGGGAGGAATTTCAAAGGTTGGAAGAAAATAAATGGGACGGCTGAATATGTAATACGCGATGGAACTATTATTGGTATTTCAAAATGGAATGTCCCTACTAATACTTTTTTAATAACTGAAAAGAAATTTGGAGATTTTATTTTAGAATTGGAATACCGCATCGACGATGGATTAAATTCAGGCGTACAGTTTCGCAGCAATAGTCTGAAAGAATATCAAAATGGACGGGTACACGGTTATCAGTTTGAATTTGACACCTCACCCCGTGCATGGAGCGGTGGAATATATGATGAAGCTCGTCGGGGATGGTTGTATCCGATGGACAAAAATCCAACTGCTAAGAATGCATTTAAACCCGGAAGCTGGAATAAGATCCGGATTGAAGCAATTGGTAAATCAATCAGAACCTGGTTGAATGATGTACCTTGTTCCGATATCTTATGTGATATGACTCCGGAAGGCTTTATTGCTTTACAGGTGCATGCAATCAAAGATGAATCACTGGCAGGAAAAGAGATTGCATGGAAAAATATCCGCATTTGTACAAAAGATATTGAAAACGTCCGTCGTCCAAATTTCAACAACATACCTCAGGTTAATTGTATCGACAATACTCTTTCTGAACTTGAACAACAACAGGGTTGGAAATTGTTGTGGGACGGAAAAACTACTGAAGGTTGGCGGGGCGCTCGCCTGAATGTTTTTCCTCAAAAAGGTTGGAATATTGAAAATGGCATGTTGAAGGTAGAAAAATCTTCCGGAGGAGAATCAACCAATGGAGGTGATATTGTAACAGTGAGAAAATATAAAAATTTTGAGCTGACGGTTGATTTTAAAATTACTCAAGGGGCTAATAGTGGAGTTAAATATTTTGTAGACACCGAATTGAATCAGGGGAAAGGCTCATCTATTGGATGTGAGTTTCAGATTCTGGATGACAAAAATCATCCGGATGCAAAATTAGGAGTTAATGGGAATCGCCAGTTGGGGTCATTGTATGATCTTATAGCTGCACCTGATAATAAACCTTACCGGAAGAATTTTTTTAATACAGCCCGTATCATTGTAAAAGGGAATAAAGTGGAACATTATCTTAACGATGTGAAAATAGTTGAATACGAGAGAGGTACGCAAATGTGGAAAGCTTTGGTCGCTTATAGTAAATACAGTGTTTGGCCGAATTTCGGTGAGGTGGAGGAAGGACATATACTGTTGCAGGATCATGGAGATGAAGTGTGGTTTAAAAACATCAAGATTAAAGAATTATAATCAATTCGGATCGTACAGTCATTTAAAAGAGTTACAAATCGTAAATCGCAGGTAAACATGTTGTCAACAAGACGTGATTTTTTAAAGAAGTTCGGAGCTGCATCAGCCGGACTCATGTTAGGAGGTATGGGAATGTCAGCTCAGAGTTATAAAAGAATTATCGGATCGAATGATCGGGTTAATGTAGGCATTATCGGGTATTCCGACAGAGCAAAAAACTCCCTGATTCCCGGTTTCTTGCATCATAATAAGAAATTGAACTTCGATATAATAGGAGTGTCGGATATTTGGAATTACAGAAGGGAATTAGGGCAAAATAACCTGGCATCACTACTTTCGCATGATATCCGGGCTTACAGGAATAATGAAGAGCTTTATCGTGATAAGGACATTGATGCTGTTATTATTTCTACAGCTGATTTTCAACATGCAATGCATACAATCGAAGCGGCACAAAGCGGCAAGGATGCTTATGTTGAGAAACCTTTTGCTGAAACGATGGACGATAATCGTCGTGCACTTGCTGCAGTAAAACAAGCGGGCATTATTGTTCAAATTGGATCTCAACGAAGAAGCGGGCCGAATTATCATGCGGCAAATGATTATATTCGTTCCGGAAAATTCGGAGATATCGTGATGTGTGAAATGTCCTGGAATGTAAACCAGCCCGATCGCTGGCGCCGACCGGAATTGATTGATAAATGCAGGGAAGAAGATGTAGACTGGCTCCGTTTTCTGGTGAATCGTCCGTACGAAGATTTTGACCCGCGCAAGTATCTGGAATATAGACTGTTCTGGCCTTACTCATCAGGAATACCCGGGCAGTGGATGGCACATCAGATCGACACAGTGCACTGGTTTACAGGGTTAAACTATCCAAGAAGTGTTGTCGCAAATGGAGGCATTTATATGTGGAAGGATGGAAGATCAAATGTGGATACATTAACTGCTGTGATGGAATATGGTCCCGAAGAGGATTTAACATCCGGATTTCAGGTTCAGTATACATCCAGATTCTCCAATGCCGCCGGAGGAACAAAAGAAATATACTATTCTAATGGAGGAGAATTAAACCTGGATACCAATAAAGTAACATCTAATGGTTATCTGAAAGAAAAAAATGCTGCTAAAATGGGAATGAAAGAGAATAAGCTTGATGAATTTACACTCGCAACTAACCAAAAAGCAGCTGCAGAAGCTAATACAGGAAGTGACCCGCTTACTTCAGCTCACATGCTGAATTGGATGGAGTGTGTTCGTAGTCGTAAACAACCTAATGCTCCTGTTGAAGCGGGTTATAACCATTCAGTAGCTTGCATCATGGTGAATGCGGCTATCCGTACACGCGAATTTACTATCTTTGACCCAAGAAGGCAGGAGGTATTGTCCGGAGGTAAGGTATTCACCTATTAAATCTGTATTGTTTTAATCAATGATTTGTTCATGTTGATAATTAAATCTAAAATGATAAAAACCGAATTTTTATATAAATATAGAAAGACCATTACTTTAAGTTGTATGGTGTTTTCCTTTCTTTACATTCAATCTCTTTCCGCAGTAAGTTATTATGTTGATAATGAGTCAGGAAAAGATTCAAACAATGGAAAGTCAATTAATCAAGCATGGAAGACACTCACGAAAGTTAATAAAATTCAATTTCACCCCGGAGATTCTATTCTGCTAAAATCCGGAGGTGTTTGGGTTGGTAAACTGCATCCTAAAGGCTCGGGGAGTGAAATGAAGCCCATTGTTATTGATAAGTATGGTGTTGGAGAAAAACCGCTGATTGATGGTAATGGCATGCAAGGTACCGGAGTTGTGTATTTATACAACCAGTCATTTTGGGAAATCAACAACCTTGAAATAATTAATGATGCCGATACCGAAGGGGATAGGCGTGGTGTGCGAATTGAGGTAAATGAAGGTTATGGTGTTGCTGAGCACATTTATCTGCGAAATCTGCATATTCATCATATTCGCGGTATGAACGGACATTTACGATTACCCAAACGTACAGGTGGAATTGGTTTTGCTGTCGTTTCGGCAAAGAATGGCGAGGCGCGCTTTAATGATATTTTAGTGGAGGGATGTCTCATTCACGATTGTTCAAATCAAGGTATTATTACTGAATGTGTAAGTGGAGATCGATTTTACCCCCAAACTCCTGAATGGAACAGAATGCGCATAACAAATGCCCGAATCAAGAACAATACGCTTTATAATATAGCGAAAAATGCCATGATTATTCGACTCTTTGATGGCGGACTGGTTGAGAATAATGTGTGTTTTAATACGGCAAATGGAATTTCAGGAAACACTATATTTAGTTGTGTGAGTGATGGCACTGTGTTTCAGTTTAACGAAGGTTTTCTGAATAATTCTCCTTCTGCTGATGGCTCTATGTATGACGCAGACTTGCGTTCCCCCAATACTTACTGGCAATATAGTTACAGCCACGATAATGCACATGGACTTTTCTGGAATTGTACTGTACAGAACGATTCCAATATTGTTTGCCGCTACAATATAAGTAAAAACGATAAAGGGATCATATTTTGTGTGAACTATCCGGTTAATTCAATTTCAATATACAATAATACAGTATATATTCCTGCCCACTTGTCGCCGGTGATTATTTCCGAGAGAAACAGAGGAAGTTCAAAAACAGGTCCTAATACACGTACTTATAGTTTTAAAAATAACATAATTTATAACTTGAGTCCTACTGCTATATATCACTGGAATAAAATGAAAGACCGGTATTTTAGGACTTTCATGGCAAATAGTTTTTATGGCATTCATCCTGAAAATGAACCTGATGATCCCCGCAAAATATTGCTGGATCCAAAATTTATAAATCCGGCGGTTGACAGTTTTCATGCACTTGAAGTTACTGATGGCTTTCGGTTGCAAGCTGACTCACCATGTATCAATGCGGGTGTTGAGATCGAAAACAACGGAGGCCGTGATCATTGGGGTAATCCTTTATATAATAACAGGCCGGATATTGGTACACATGAATATCAATCCCACTTTTCACTTCATGAGGTACTGAGTGATGGCACAGACCTCAGTATGAAAACAAATTAAATGATTCAATGAAATTTCCGAATAATATTCAAACAAGATTATATCCGAATAATATGCAAAAAATATTGACAATGATCCTGCTCTTGTGCTGTAACTATATTGTTGTTGCGCAAAGTCTCAGTGGAGATAAAAAAATTGTTGGTTATGTTAACGGAGAGCCTGTTACAAAAGATGAATTTACATTCTTTGCACAAAGGAACAGACATAAGGTTATATCCAAATTCAGAAATGAATACAAATTAAATTATCATACCGGTTTCTGGCAGGATAAATCAAAAGGTAAAACACCCGGCGAATTGTTGAAGGAGATGACTATTGAATCTATAGTTAGTTCGAAGGTTCAGTATCAATTGGCCAAACAATACGGAATAATCAACGATATCAGTTTCCAGTCTATCCGACAATACATGGAATCAGAAAACAAACAGCGACGTGAAGCATTGCAGAAGAATATTGTTATCTATGGCCCCGAACAATACAGTTTGGAAAGCTATTATGAATATCTGACATCCAATATGATCATTAAACTGAAAGATTATATGTTGAAAAATGATATAATTATGGTCGACTTTAGTCAAGGAGTCCAACGTGAAAATAATTCCACCATGCACGACGATGATAAATACTATTCAAAAGTACATGTAGCAAATACACAAATTAATCATCAATATGATGAAATTATAAAACAGATAATTGAAAAAGCAAAAGTTAAATTTGACAAACATGCCGATTAATATCAAAACACAGTTGCTTACCCGATCACATCATATAATTGTAGCTTTCTCATTTTTAGTTGCCGGTATGCTATTTCCAACATTAGCTGCCACTAATTATTATATTGATAATCTTAATGGGAATGATTCCAATAGTGGTCAGTCTGTCGATAAGGCATGGAAATCGCTTACCAAAGTAAATGCTAAAACATTTCAGCCTGGCGATTCAATTTTATTTAAGTCAGACGGTGTGTGGGTAGGCAGGTTATATCCAAGAGGGTCGGGTACAGCCGGGAAACCGATCGTAATTGATAAATATGGTCATGGTGGGAGGCCCCTTTTTGATGGTGATGGCATGACAGGTACGGGTGTGGTGTATTTGTACAATCAGGCCTATTGGGAGATTAATAATCTGGAAATTACCAACGATGCAGTAGCAGAGGGTGATCGTCGCGGTGTCAGAATTGAAATCAACGAGGGTGTTGGCGTTGTAAATCATATTTACCTGCGGAATTTACACATACACCATATCAAAGGCAGGGTGGGGCAGGAGCGTTCTCATAAGCGAACAGCCGGAGTTGGTTTTGCTGTTGTTTCTGCCAAAAATATTGAAACTCGTTTCAATGATATCCGGGTTGAAAACTGCCTGATACATGATTGTCAAAATCAGGGTATTATAACTGAATGTGTTGGTGGCGACGGATTTCAACCGGGGACACCGGAATGGAACAGGATGCGGATTACCAATGCAGTTATCCGTAACAACACAATTTATAATATCTCTAAGAATGCCATGATTATCCGCCTTTTTGATGGTGGCGTAGTGGAATACAATGTGTGTTATAATACTGCAAACGGAATAACAGGGAATACGATGTTCACTTGCGCATGTGATGGGACGATTTTTCAGTATAATGAAGGTTACTTAAATAACTCACCGGATGCCGATGGTTCCATGTATGATGCCGATCTGCGTTCACCGAATACCATCTGGCAATATAGTTACAGTCACGACAATGCACACGGACTTTTTTGGAACTGTACTGTACAGGAGGATGCAAATTTGATTTGCCGCTATAATATCAGTCAGAATGATAAAGGAATCCTTTTTTGCATTAATTATCCCGTAACCTCTATTCACATATATAATAATACAGTATATATACCATCCCATTTGTCACCGGTTATTATTTCAGAAAGAGGCAATGGGAATAAAACAGATAATCCTAATACACGAACCTATAATTTCAGAAACAACATAATCTACAATTTAAGTTCAACAGCTACTTATGATTGGAAAAATACACGTTATAACCGGACATTTGAAGCAAATTGTTTTTATGGTGTACATCCTTCAGGAGAGCCGGCTGATTCAAAAAAAATTACAACCAATCCTCTTTTATTTGACCCGGGAAGTGGAGGAATAGGTGTTAACAGTGTAAATGGTTATCAGTTACAGCCAAATTCACCCTGTATTGATGCAGGTGTGGTTATTCCGGATAATGGCGGACGGGATTATTGGGGAAATACCCTGTATAATGGCAAACCCGACATCGGTGCTCATGAATATCAAGGTCATTCTTCTTTGAAAAACGTGCTGTCAGATGGTTTTGAATTTAAATTGTCTGCAAATCCTCTTTTGTTGGGAAAGGAGTTAAAGATAACTACCGAAAATCTGATCTCGGAGCAAGTAACAATTCGGGTTTATTCGCAGGAGGGAATAAGAATCTTTAGTAAGGCTTACAATGAAAATATCAATAGTTTTTTAATCGGTTCTCCCTTCAAGATGCCGGGGATTTACTATGTTAAGGTTGACATAGGGAAACATGTCAGTACAAAAAAAATTATTGTAAAATAAGATTCCACCAACGGAACGTCAATACCTCATGTTAAATGAACGGAACCGGAAAGAAAATATCTCAAAGCCGCCGATGCAGGTAATTAGATTGTCATTGTGCAGATTATGGAAATCAATTTAAACTTTTATTGATTGAATACACGCTTTTTAGCCTCAATTTTTCTGATTCTGGTCAAAGCTTCCAGAAAATAGTAATCAGCATAATTGAGTGGCACATTTACCTCACGGTTTTTAGCCATAAATGCCACGCTGTGTTTGAGAATAAAATATCCATTCTCTCCTTTTTTTGCCATATAAGCGGGAGATGCCAATGCATTTACCATTTGCTTTCCAAGTGAATAGAACTTTACAGATAATTTGTTGTTGGTAAACGTGCTAAGTTCTACCAATGCTGAAGCCATAACAGCACCTGCAGATGCATCTCTAAGTGCGTTTGGAATATCAGGTACGTTGAAATCCCAATAAGGGATTTTATCTTCAGGAAGATTTTTATGATCAGCAATATAGTTGGCGATCTTAATAGCCTGGTCAAGATAAGCTTGTTTTTTGGTTTCACGATACATCATGACATATCCATATAAACCCCAGGCCTGCCCCCTTGCCCAAGCCGACTCGTCATGTAATCCCTGATAGGTTTTACGCTCTACATACCCTCCGTTTATCGTATCGTAGCTAACTAAATGATAGGAACTGCCATCTGCACGAAAATGATATTTCATGGTTGTATCAGCATGGGATACTGCGATGTGATAAAAAACACTGTCGCCTGAAATTTTAGTAGCTTGTGTCAGCAATTCCAGATTCATCATATTGTCGATGATAACCGGATATTGCCAGTTATCATTATCCCACGATTTGATAACTCCCAACTGTTTACTGAAGCGTGTGGAAAGAGAACGTGCGGCAGTGACTATTACTTTTTCAAACTCCTTGTTTCCCGTTAGTCGTAATGCATTCCCAAAACTACAAAAAATCATAAACCCGATATCATGGTTTGTAGTCATGTGTTCTTGCTCCCGAATCCTTTCAGTCATTTCCAAAGCAGCTTTTTTCATTTCTTCTTTTCCGGAATACTCGTATAAGTACCAAAGTGAACCCGGGAAAAAACCGCTGGTCCAGTTCTTTGCATTAATTGTAACTAACTTGCCTTTTTCATTAATTGTATAGGGAAGTCTGTCCGGAATCAGGCTAATCTGATTATACAGATTGCTTAATTGATATGCTGATTGAGACAAAGCCTCTTCTGTTAATTGCATACAATCTCTATTGCACGGGTAGGCGGGTACTATCAGGTTTAATATGATGAAAAGAGACAGTAGTCTGATTATCATGGCCATGGATTTGAATATGAAATTTCTAAAAATAGTAAGACTGATAAATGAACCAAAACATAAATATCGGGTATTTAATTGATATTATATAATAATATAATTCAAAATAGTATGAAAATCATTCAAAATATTAACATCTCTAACTCGTTTATCACAGGAAAAAGATTCGACTTGAATTGTTAATTTTACAACAAAACTGACTGTCAATTGGTGTTTAACGTTTTTTGAGGATTTAAATACGCAATTAAGGGTGATTTGGTATTGTAGAATGCGTAATTTTGTTTTCAAATATCTTAAATCATAATATAATAACATGATAAGTTACACACCAATTGTAAACGATTTTAATTGTCTGAAGACGCTTATTTCGAAAATCATAAACTTGATTTTTGTGTTTGTCTTTTTATTCCCCGCAATTACGGCTACTGCGACGAATTTGAATGAGTTTTCGATGCAGGCCAATGTTCAGCATAAAAAAGTTACCGGTCATGTGAGAGCCTCAGATGGAAGTCTCTTACCCGGTGCTTCCGTTATGATTGAAGGCACCACCAAAGGTGTTGTCTCTGATATGAACGGTGGATTTGTGATGAATGATGTACCGGAAAATGCTGTTTTAGTAGTTACATTTATTGGAATGAAGGAACAGAAAGTAAAGATAGAAGCAGGTAAAACACATTATGTAATAGCACTTCAGGATAATGTAACTGTGCTTGATGAGGTAGTTGCGATCGGATATGGTACATCAAAAAGAGGTGATCTGTCGGGTGCAGTATCAGTCGTAAAAGGTGATCAGCTTACAAAGGCCCCCGTACATTCCTTTGACCAGGCTTTAGCTGGTAAAATTGCAGGAGTGCAGGTTTCGTCCAATGAAGGTCAGCCTGGTCAGGGTATGAATATTGTGATTCGCGGGGTAGGCTCGCTTACACAAAGTAATGCTCCCCTTTATGTAATTGATGGTTTTCCGGTTGAAGATGATATGAATGATGCAATCAATCCTGAGGACATAGAATCTATCAATGTATTGAAAGATGCTTCGGCAACTGCAATCTATGGAGCAAGAGGTTCTAATGGCGTCATAATTATTGAAACGAAAAAAGGGACAATTGGTCAGCAGGAACTTTCCTTCTCAGCCTCCTATGGATTCCAGGAGGTTATAAAAACAATGGAAATGATGAATCCGTACGAGTTTGTCAAATATCAGTTGGAAAGAAATGCTACCTATGCTACTGCAGAATACCTCAAGGAAGATGAAGGAATTAATTTAGATTATTACAAAACCAGAAAACCAATTGACTGGCAGGATCAAACATTTCGTCGGGCTCCCATGCAGGTTTATGATATTGCATTCAGAGGTGGAACAAAGAATTCAAGGTTTTCTTTGTCAGGGTCTTACTTTGATCAGTTAGGTATTATCCTTAATTCCGGATATAAAAGATATCAGGGAAGATTGTTCTTTGAACATGATTTTAACAGTAAACTTCGTATCGGTGCGACTGCCAATTACAGTAGTGCCGAATCATACGGTCAGGAAGCTTCTTCTTATGGAACGACTGGTAATAGCTCCTCCTACCTTATGTACAGTATTTGGGGGTATCGTCCTGTTGTGGGTTTGAATACTTCAGAGGATGTGTTGCTGGGTGAACCTTTTGATCCGGAGCAAGATTATTCAGGGCAAAATTACATCATTAATCCTGTTTTCTCAGCTAAAAACGAATATCGGTATAAAACTTATAATACATTGCTCCTCAATGCCTATTTCACCTATAAATTTACGCCTTATTTTTCTTTTAGAAGTACTTTCAATCATTCTACCTATACGCTTACAAACGAAACATTCAACAATTCATCCAGTCGCTTGGGGAATCCGAGATTTCCATCCAACATACGTGGTGTGAATGGTCAGTGGATCAATTCACTTACCTCTCATTTGTCGAATGAAAATACATTAAGTTATGCCAGGACATTAAACAGAATACACAGGGTGGAAGGAACTTTAGGAGCTACTTTTTCAAGACGAAATGTTGGCCGATTTGGATTCGCATCTCAACAAGTACCCAATGAAAGTCTGATGATGAGTGGACTTGATGAAGGAATCCCTTATGAAACCTACGCATCTGAATCAGGATGGGGATTAATGTCATTCCTGTCCAGATTTAATTACATCTACCGTGGAAAATATATTGTTACAGCTACTATGCGTGCTGACGGTTCATCAAAATTTGTTCCCGGGAAAAGGTGGGGATACTTCCCATCAGCAGCTCTGGGTTGGAGAATGTCTGAGGAAGGTTTTATGAAAGAAATTGATAATCTTTCAAATGCTAAATTAAGAATAAGTTATGGAGAAACCGGTAATAACCGTGTCAGTGATTTTGCTTACATGTCACAAATGGCAGTTACCTCATCAGTTGCCTATTCTTATAATAACAACACGCCCAGCAAGGGTATAGTCCCGGTGGCGATTGCAAATGAAGACCTGACCTGGGAGACTGCCGCTCAGTTTAATGTTGGTTACGACCTCGGTTTTTTCAATAACAGAGTAGAGTTGATTCTCGATTATTACGATAAAACTACCCGTGATTTACAGATGTACGCTAATACCCCCTTTTATATCGGTTTTCCTAATGCTTACCGGAATATCGGGAAACTTCGCAATAGTGGATTTGAGATTTCTTTGAATACGGTAAATTTTAATAGTAAAAAATTTACCTGGACATCAAACTTCAATATTAGCTTTAATAAAAACAAAGTATTGGGTTTGTCGGATGATGAAGATTATTTGTTGTCAAGTGTAGGTTGGGGAGTGAACTTCAATTCAACTCCTTTGTATATTGCCGAAATCGGACAACCTGCTGCTCAGTTCTATGGATATAGGTGGGACGGAAACTATCAGTATGATGATTTCAATGAGGTTTCAGAAGGAGTATACGTGTTAAAAGATGAAATTACAACCAATGGGATGTCAAGAGATAAAATTCAACCCGGTGATATTAAATACCGCGATTTGAACGGAGATAAAGTAGTTGATTCAGAAGACTTGACAGTGTTAGGTAGTGCGTATCCAATTCATATTGGTGGTTTTACGAATGAGTTCAGATACAAAAATCTGACACTGAATGTATTCTTCCAATGGTCTTATGGAAATAAAATCATGAATGCCAACCGGATGTTATTTGAAGGAAATACATTAACAGCACAAAACTTTAATCAGTATGCGAGCTATATTGACAGATGGACACCTGAAAACCAAAATAACACTTTGTACAGAACAGGTGGACAGGGTCCGATTGGCGTATATTCGGATCGAACACTGGAAGATGGTTCATATTTGAGGTTGAAATCCGTCAGCTTAACATACAATTTGCCGGATAAAATAATCAAAAGGCTGAATCTGAAGAATTTGTCGTTTAATCTTTCTTCTCAGAACCTCTTTACGTTGACAAAATATACCGGAATGGATCCGGAAGTGTCTGTGAGGAATTCAGCGCTAACTCCGGGCTTTGATTACTCGGCCTATCCGCGTGCTAAGAATTTGGTATTAGGAGTGAAAGCAACATTTTAAATGAATTGAAAAACACATTGTATATGAAAACAAGACTTAATATATTGCTTTTGGGATTTATAGTTGCCGGTTTTTCTTCCTGCGATATCTTGGATGTTGAACCGAAAGATTTCTCATCTCCTCAATACTATTACGAAACATCCGAGCAGTTAAATATGGCCCTGACCGGTGTATATAATACACTTGGATCCTACGGGCTGTATCAATATACCTATCTGTGCCAACTGGGAACCGAAGCTGACGAAGGTTTCTACAACAGGTCCACGGTAACACAAGGACCTCAGTTCTATAACTATACTTCTTCAAATACCAATATCCAGAATTTATGGCAAAATCTGTATATCGGAATACAAAATGCAAATTTATTGCTTGAGAATATTAATAAACCCGACATGGATGAGGAGAAAAGGGCTCAGATTAAAGGTGAAACGCTTTTTCTCAGGGCTTATTATTATTTTATCTTAGCCATTAATTTCGGGGATGTACCTTTGTTGCTTGAATCAACAAAATCGGCTAATTATCCGAAAATTACCCGTACACCCGTAAAACAGGTGTATGAACAAATTATTGCTGATATGACTCAGGCTGATTCTCTTGTGATGACGGCAACTGAAGCCGGATTTGGTGGTAAAATAAACCGTTCTGCCGTACAGGGAGTGTTGGCGCGTGTATGCCTTCACATGGCAGGACATCCGGTTAAAGATGTTTCTAAGTATGAAGACGCCAGAGACTGGGCAAAAAAAGTAATTGAAACCGGCTTTCATGAGTTAAATCCGGACTACAGGATGGTATTTATTAAATATGCAAGGGATGAATATGATATTAAAGAAAGTATATGGGAGGTGGAATTCTGGGGGAATGCGCAGGATTCGTACAGGGAAATCGGTCATGTTGGTAATGTGATTGGTATTGCAGCTCCTGCTAATAGTCCTTTTGGATATTCTACAGCATTGATTAATGCAACCTATTATCATTTCAAAACTTATGAAGATGGCGATGGCAGACGTGACTGGAACTGCGCCCCATATCGTCATAATGGTTCAACAAAAGTGAATTGGGGGGTGACGCATTTATACAACCGGAATGTTGGCAAATTCAGGAGGGAATATGAAACGCTCTCTCCACGAACCAATCATGGGACTCCTCAAAATTTCCCGTTACTGCGATATTCGGATGTATTGTTAATGTTTGCTGAAGCAGAAAACGAGGTAAATAATGGGCCGACAGATGAAGCCTATGAAGCCTTAAATTATGTAAGAAACAGGGCATACGGGAATCTGATGCCCAATGCAGTCTCAAATCCGGCTTATGCTGTTCCTGCTGGTCTGACTAAGGAGCAATTCAGAGCATATATACAAAAAGAGCGTTCACGGGAACTTTGTTTCGAAACCCTTAGAAAATATGATTTAATACGCTGGGGAATTTTCCTGCCAACGATGAAGGCCGTTATGGATGAATTTGTTTTGACCGGTGGAACCGGATGGTCATGGGGACAACTTGCATTCAAAAATGTGGAAGCCCGCGATACACTGATGCCAATACCTATTCACGATACTGCGTTGAATAATGAACTTGGACAGAATGCCGGGTGGAACTAATATCATAATTGAAATAGAATATTATTAACAATTTAAAGATTAGGCTTATGAAAAAATTAATTACTACTTTTACGTTCCTTATTCTACTTGCTTGTTTTGCATTTTCTCAGGATCTTTCTGTTTTTATGCAGACATCCCGCATCATGGGCGATTCGGTGAAGTTATCAATAGTTGCCGGAGGTACTAATAAAGTGTTAGTCGATTGGGGAGATCAGATCCCAATGCCTTATACGGTGTCAGGGAATGTAAATTCTCCTACTGTAATACATGAACCTATACAGGCAGATTCTGCTGTAATCCGGGTTTATGTGGATGGTAGTGCAATTACCTATCTGACTTGTATCGAAAATGATTTGATTAGTCTGGATCTTACCAGAGGTAACGGACTCCGTTATTTGAGATGCTATACAAATAAGCTGAAAGAAATAAATGTAAGTTCTCATACCGGATTGTTGCTTTTCCATTGCTATACCAATGAATTCACTTCGTTGGATGTAACTTCGAACATAGCACTGACGGATCTGCAATTGCACAATAATTTCCTGACGACGATTAATCTGACCGGTCTGACTGCATTAAAAACCCTGGTTACAACCAATAACCCGCTCGAAAGTCTGGATGTAAGCACCAATACTGCCCTTACAACATTAAATGTGCGTAATTCGAAACTAACCATGCTGGACGTGTCTAAAAATGTGAATCTGACGAAAATCGACTTATTCAACTCAACCAATGCGGATCCGGCAATGGCTAATCACTTTGATGCTTGTCAGTTGGATGCTTTTTATACAACACTCCCAAATAAAACCGTTGCAGCCAATTTGCT
>JARKQF010000254.1 GCA_029973975.1 Paludibacter sp. | reverse complement strand
TATTTTGTAAAAACAACTACAGCACAACCCATTCCGTTGGAACAATTGGTTCCGATGGTTAACAGTCAGCTGACCGACAACCGGGTTAAGGATGTCAGGATCAATGCCGATGCCGGACGTACCTACGCGATGGGATTAGCAGAAGGTTTCCGGGTAACTGCGTACGTGAACCAATACACAGGAGAAGTGATGGATGTTTTCAGCTATCGGGAAAGTCCGTTTTTCGTGGTGATGTCGCTGCACCGCTGGTTGTTCGACGACACCCGCACCTGGGGTAAATACTCCGTCGGCATATCCACCCTGATCTTTGTATTTATCCTGATTACCGGAGTCATCATTTGGTTTCCGAAGAAACTGAAGAAAAGGAGTTTCACCATACAAGGCAAAAAAGGTTTCCGCCGACTGATGTACGATTTGCACAGTGTGTTGGGCGCTTATGCTTTCCTGATTTTATTCGTGGGAGCGGTAACCGGTTTGATGTGGTCGTTCGAATGGTACCGAAACGGCGTTTTCAGACTCTTCGGGGCAGAAGTTCCGCAGGAAAACACGAGAGAAAGAGGTGGCAGAGGAGAGAAAAAAGAACCCCAAAAGGTTAATATCGAGATCTGGCAGTCCGTTGCCGATGAGCTGAAGCAGCAAAACCCGAATTTCAAATATGTCCACATACAGGATGGTTCAGCAGTGGTACATCAAAAAAACGCACCGACCTCACGTGCGACAGACAAGTACGACTTCGACAAACAAACGGGAACAATAACCAACATCACCCTTTACAAAGATCAGGATAAAGTCTCCAAAATCTGGGGCTGGACTTATTCACTGCATGTCGGCAACTTCTGGGGCTTCTGGTCGAAGATACTCACTTTTATCAGTGGGTTAATCGGGGCAAGTCTGCCGATTACAGGGTATTATTTGTGGTTGAGGAAGAAAAGGAAGAAGAAAAAAAAATAGAATTTATTTATCCCCCTTCAACAAACCTTTTTTAGCATTTACAGGAGAAATAACTTTCTGACCCGTTTTGGTTTCAAGTTCTTCGCGGGCATTACGGGCGACCTCACCACCTTGTTTGGCAACCTGAGCATGTTCATCCATTGTTTCAGGATTGGAGGACTCTGAAATCTTTTTTGTCGAAAGTTCTGCTAACATATTTAACACCAATTCTGTGTTGGTCATGTTGTCACGCAAGTTTTCTTTTTTCAATCCCTTGAATTTTTTGTATTCTTTTGCTGTCTTATCTGCCCAGGTTTTATAAATAATATCCGTTAAGGTTGCAAAATGGAATCCCTCTTCAAGTCCCCTGGATTTCCATTCATCTGTTAATTCCTTTCTGATTTCAATACTCTTTAACCGTTGGTTAATCCATGAATCTGAATAGCCTAAACGTTTATAATCCTGCATTGCCTGTTCTATGGACAATTCAGGATCCTGAATCTGATCTAAACGCTCCCGTGCAACCTGAGCAATCCAAAGTTTAAAAGGTTCTGCTTTAGGAGAAGGAATGGACTGAATCAAACGAAAGAGTTGTTCAGTGTCAGCGACATCAGTTAAACGCATTTTCCCATCAGAAGCATTCATTTTCAACTGTCCGAATTTATCGGACAGTTCACTTCCTTCTATTTTCAACTTCTTTTTTAAATCATTCCAGTATTTTCGGGGACGATCAGTCTCTGTTAACACCTCAATTACATCCACAATTGAGAAGTACCACTTTTCCTGTTCTTCATCCCAAATCGTACGAATATGTTTCTCGTTAAAAATTTTAATGGCGGTTTCCTGATTCATTGTCATAGGTATTTTACTTACAGATAATTATAATATCGTTTACTGCCTCAAAACAACACGCAAATTTATTTGCTTTTTCATATTGTCCAAAATCTACGACAAGCAAAACATCAATTTTTTCACGCAAAATCACAATAATCTTATCTGCTCATCACTTCCTGCTCTGCATCCCTATTTCCTCAGCGCCCCATACAACACCTCCACAGGATGCAATGCCTCCCTTTTCGTTCCGTCTTTAATCTGCGAGCGACAACTGGTGCCCTGCGCCACCACCAGCGTATTATCAGGTAACTGTTCGACCTGTTTAAACAAAACCAATTCCCCGATTTGCTGCGAGAGTTCGTAATGTTCTTTTTCGTACCCGAAGGACCCGGCCATACCGCAACAGCCCGAAGGTATTTCGGTGACATGATAATTTTTAGGGATAGAAAGCATATCCAATGTCGATTGAGAAGAAGCAATGGCTTTCTGATGACAGTGGCAATGCAGACTGATGTTCTTTTCCTCCTCATGAAAAGAGGCTGCATCAATGCTGCCTGCTTTGAACTCCTGCACGATAAACTCATCGATTAAGAAAGTATGACTGGCTAATTGTCTGGCTTCGTGACGTAAAGAGGCTTCCACCAAATCCGGATATTCATCCCGGAAAGAAAGAATGGATGAAGGTTCAATTCCGACCAGAGGTGTTTTTTTCGATACAACATCTTTCAGCAAACGTACATTCTTTTCAGCTATTTTTTTCGCTTTCCGGATTAATCCTTTTGAAATGAAAGCCCGGCCACTTTCAACATGTTCGGGAATAATGACTTCATAACCAAGCGCAACCAGCAACTTCACGGTTTTCTGACCCAGTTCTACATCGTAATGATTGGTAAATTCATCATTAAATAAATAGACCTTCTTCCCTTTTTTCAGTTTGGCCGATTTCACTAAAACCGGATAATGCTTTTTATACCAACTGCTGAAAGTTTGATTGGCGAGCAAAGGCAGTTTTCTTTCCGGCGTAAAGCCCAGCAACGAAGGCAAGACAGTTTTATCTAAAATGAAATTGGTCAACGCAGGTAATTTCGAACCTATCTTGTTGAGACCATTAATATTGGCAATCAGTTTCGTACGCAAGGGGACTCCGTTAGCATCGTGGTAATGTTGCAGAAACTCCGCTTTCAGTTTGGCCATGTCCACATTCGAAGGACATTCGGATTTACAGCCTTTACAGGAAAGGCACAGATCGAGCACTTTGTAAATTTCTTCGTGGTCGAACGGGTTCTGTTTGGTAGAATGAGTCAGATACTCCCGCAAGATATTCGCTCGGGCACGGGTTGTTTGCTGTTCATCGCGCGAAGCCATGTAACTCGGGCACATCAGTCCGCCCGTGATCTCGGTTTTCCGGCAATCACCCGAACCATTACACTTCTCAACCGCCCGCATGTAACCCATCTCGGAACTAAAATTGAAAATGGTTTCTATCTCGCGTGTCGGCAGTCCCGGTTCATACCGCAGGGAGGTATCCATCGGGGGCGTACCGGTAATCTTTCCGGGATTAAAGATATTGTCAGAATCCCAGGTTTGCTTAATTTGTTTGAGCAGTTCGTAATTTTTTTTGCCGACCATCAATGGGATAAATTCACCACGCAGGCGACCATCGCCATGTTCCCCGCTCAGCGAACCTTTGTACTTTTTTACCAGCAAAGCAACTTTAGTCCCGAGTTCCCGGAAGATTTTCACATCTTCTTTGAGTTTCAGGTTCAGCACCGGTCGCAAGTGTAACTCACCGGTTCCTACATGGGCATGATACACACAGGAAAGCCGGTAACTTGCCAACAGTTGTTTGAACTCAGCAATATAAGCTGAAAGATTGTGCACCGGAACAGCCGTATCTTCAATCAGACTCACCGGTTTGGCATCTCCCTTCATGTTAGAAAGCACACCCAGTCCAGATTTGCGTAGATTCCAGATTCGGTTGATGTCTTTTCCCCAGATAACCGGGTAATGGAAGCCGAGGTCACGTGCCCGCAGTTTAGCTTCCATCTGCTGACAAATATCTTCGATCTCCTCCTTGGTTTCTCGTGCAAACTCAATAATCAGGATGGCTTCAGGATTACCGGACAAGAAAAAGCGGTTGGGTTGCTGGCTAATATTATCTTTCGTCAATTCCAGGATGGTTCTGTCCATCATCTCCACTGCTCCCGGCTTAAATTCCAACGCAATCAGATTGGCTTCCAGAGCATCTTCCAGTGTTTCGAAATGTGCCGCCATCACGCCTTTGATTTTAGGCGGAAGTGACACCAGGTTCAGTTTTATTTCGGCGATAAAGGCCAGAGTACCTTCCGACCCGGCAATTAACTTAGCCACATTCAAGTCCGGAGCATCGGGCGTAAAAGGTGCCGAATCAAGCAATATATCAATTGCGTAGCCGGTATTACGGCGACGAAGTTGTTTATCGGGGTACTGCTCTCTGATTTCCTGCTGGTTCTCCGGATTGGAAAGTATCTCTTTTAACTGACGGTAAATCTGATTTTCGAGTTTGTCACCCATACATTTCTCCTCAAATTCTCCGATAGAAACAGATTCAAAGACCACTTCACTACCATCGCTAAGCAATACTTTTACACTAAGAAGGTGGTCACGCGTGCTACCGTAAATCAACGAATGTGCTCCGCAGGCATTATTCCCCACCATTCCGCCTATCATGCAGCGATTCGACGTGGAAGTCTCCGGTCCGAAAAACAATCCGTGTGGCGCCAAAAACTTGTTCAGCTCATCTAAAATCACACCCGGTTGAACTTTCACCCATTTTTCTTCGATATTCAGTTCGATGATACCGCTCATGTACCGGGACACATCCACTATCATGCCTTCACCAACTACCTGTCCGGCCAGTGACGTTCCTGCCGTCCGCGGAATCAAACTGACTTTTTGCTTCCGTACAAAACGTATCAGTTCCTTTATATCATTCGCATCTTTCGGATAAGCAACCGCCAGTGGCAATTGCCGATAAGGTGATGCATCCGTGGCGTAAATTGACAAATGAATATTGTCGGTGTATAAATCACCTGAAAAGGTGGTTTTTAATTGATTGAA
>JARKQF010000249.1 GCA_029973975.1 Paludibacter sp. | reverse complement strand
GTTCCCAAAAGGATAATTGTAGCAAGAAAATATCTTATCATGATTCAGTAGTATTATTGTCAGTACAACGTGAATATCGGGTGCAGGTAATTTATACACGTGAATTACAAATATAATGAATAATCCGGAAGAATATTGATCCCGGTCGGAAAATTAGAGAGAAATAAAAAAGGATGACCCTGGTAGAGAGTCATCCTAATTGATAATCTATTTATAATTATTTTTTTGGCTATGATTAGAATTTATAACCCACAGAAAGGTAAGCGTTCTGGTTTTTGATATTTCCGTTAGAAACATTGGAAATATTCACTAATCCCATATCCCAGCCCAGATCTATCAGAATAGGACCAAATTCGGCACCCACACCGAGACCTAAACCGGCATCGAACGGTTTGAGTAATTTGTCGTCTCCGAACACATTTTCTCCGTCACGTTCAGCAGAACCATTTCCTGATGATACTTTAAACTTTGTTTTTCCTCCTACTCCATAAGCAGCATAGGGGCCTGCATGAAAAACAATGCGGGTTCCGGGGGAAACATCCAGTTTATACGCATAATGAACGGGCAGTTGCAGATACATCGGGTTAACTGAAATTTCTCCGGATACCGATCCGAGGGAACCTTCATATTTCGCCCCTTTGGTTGTGAAGAACAATCCCGTTTGGATAGCACTGTTGTACATAAATTCATAATCAGCCGCCAAACCTATGTGGAATCCAACCTTTGCATTTCTGTCGTCCAATTCGTCACCATAGAAGTTCGACATGTTCACACCACCTTTTACTCCAAGGTTTACCTGGGCACTCGCTGCCGTTACCATGATAAGCATCGCCGCGATCAGCGAAAATTTCATTTTTCTCATAATTTCGTTCTTTTAGTTAAAAATTTAGTTTGTTTGAAGATTATGTCTTCATTTTTGTTCTGACTATTTCTTCTGGAAATAGTTTAAAAACTATATATACAACACCCGGCGGCCGAATATTGTTTATCGGATATATTGTATCAAACGGTAAAATTCTAGAAATATGTATCCGGCAGATCACACATAACTCAACTGAAAAGAAGATGTTGAGAATATTTCGTTGGCTACTCTTTTGATTTCCTGTTGTGTGATCCCGTCGATCCGGGAATAGACCTCGTTCAACGGTGTGTAACGGTCAAAATGTAGAAAAGCTTTTCCCATTCCCAACGTATTGTTTTCATGATTTTCCGCAGCAATACCCATCTGCCCCTTCCACTGCCGTTTGGTCCGTATTAATTGTGTAGGAGTTAATTCAGTCTGCATGATCTTCTCAATTTCTTTGTGGATGAGTCTCAGGCATCTTTCCCTGAATTTCGGATCGGAAGCAAAGTAGATGGTGAACAGGCCGGTATCGGAGTACAATGTCAGATTTGACTCCACATGATAGACCAATCCGTGTTTTTCCCTGAGTGAAACATTGAGCCGGCTGTTGAGGCTTCCTCCCCCCAGTATATGATTGATCATATACAGTACATATTTATCCGGATGATGCATATTGAATGTATGCCATCCCATCACGACATGCGATTGGGATGTATCTTTTTGCATCTCCGTCTTTTCGGGAACCAGGATAGCCGGGGATATACGCTGCTTGACGGGTAATGCACCATTCGACGGATCTGATGCAGACGAAAAATACTTTTCGGCCATCCGGATAACTTTTGAAAAAGAGGTTTTTCCGAAAGAAAAAAAGACCATATTATCCGGACGATACTGTCTCTCAACGAAACGCTTCATGTTCCCGCTATTGAAGGATTGCAGTGTTTCAGGATCGCCCAGTATGTAGTGCCCCAAATCGTGGCCGGCAAACACCAGATTCTCAAAATCATCATATATCAGTTCCGAAGGTGAGTCTTCATATGAAAGAATTTCATCGATGATCACTTCCCGTTCCCTTTCGATCTGCCGGTCGGAAAACCGGGAGTGAAAAACAATATCATTCAACAGTTCCATGGTACGGGGTAAATATTCTTCCGGAAATGCGGCGTACACAAACGTCTCTTCCTTGGAAGTGTAAGCATTAAGCTCTCCTCCTATA